>NZ_JBJXVK010000010.1:0-132417 GCF_046159765.1 Pectobacterium artocarpous | reverse complement strand
GAGTGGGTTCAGCAACAACAGGATTTTGGTCGCTGATTTTATGGCTGCTACAGCGCTCATCCCCGGGCTACAGACGGTTACTTTTGAGCCATTGGTGAATAAAATCAGCAACCTGCTTCGGCTGATTGATATCAAGTACTGGAAGAATGGTGTCTATCTTCATATCCGCTGCAATCGCGATAACATATTCATCGATCAAATCACTTAATTCTCTGCCCAATGATTGGCGAAATAGAGCTAATTTAGCGATCTTTTCGTGTTTAAAGCCTTCAACCAGCACCAGGTCGAGAGTTGAGGCATCCATTTTCCCTACCAGATCGTAAATATTTATCTGTTCCTGCTCTGGGGTCTCCGTCATCAATGCCCACCTTTGACTGCTGGCGACAACGGTTTGCGTTGCTCCCGCTTTACGCAGTTCATAGCTATCTTTGCCCGGCGTATCAATATCCATGTGATGATGTGTATGTTTAATTAACCCGACTCTAACGCCATGATTAATCAGCAAAGGGATGACGTTTTTAAGTAACGTTGTTTTGCCTGTGCCACTGTAGGCGGCAATTGCGAGTAGAGGCAGATGATTATCGTTCACTGCGTGAAGCCTCCCAATTAGATAAATCTTCAGGTGAATTCAGATTGCGAAAAGCTTCGGGCTGATCGTTAAATGAAACAGCTTTTGCTCCAACCTGTTCCATAAATAGCATCAGCTTACGATTTCCGAGATGCAGGTAGGTCTCTAGTGGTTCAATAAGGTTTTTATTGATTAAGAGTAATGTGGGATGTGGACGTTCTCCGTCAGTGGCATAAGCCGCATTTGTTTTCCCCCGCTCTTGCCACAAGCGACGTACCAGATCGAGGGGAAAAGCTGGGACATCGCAGGGGACGAATACCACCCATTCGGACATGGCGGCATGTAATCCACTTAGAATTCCTGCCAGCGGGCCAGGAAAGCTTGTATCAAAGTCACCAATAATTTGGCATCCACTTTTCGCATATACAGCCTGATTGCGGTTGGCACTGATAATAACCTCGTTGACCTGTGCTTTAAGACGAGACAGAACGTGCAGGTATAGCGGCTCACCGTTCAGTGTTACCAGACCTTTATCGTGTCCGCCCATACGTGTTGCACGTCCGCCAGCGAGAATAACGCCTGTAATCATTTTACTTCCTAATTATCTATGCCCATTTCCCTCTATTCTGAAAGTCTTTGAGAGGTAAACGCTGCGCTATTCTCTGAAAACTTTCGCAGAAGACCAAGCTCTTTCCTCATGTACGCAAGGCTGTTATTTTTATCACTATATGCTCAATATTGCTCAGGCGGCTTCCTGCATATTGAAATTTATTGAGTACAAATCGTTTTTAAGGAGAAAAAAATGAAATGTCATCGCGTTAATGAGTTGATTGAACTGTTGCACCCAGCATGGCAAAAAGAACCCGATTTAAATCTGGTGCAATTTTTACAAAACCTTGCACAGGAGGCGGGGTTCGAGGGGCAGTTAAATGAACTGACGGATGATATCCTTATTTACCATCTAAAAATGCGTGATGCAGATAAAGAACAAGTCATCCCCGGTTTGAAGAAGGACTACGAAGAAGATTTTAAGACAGCTTTGCTTCGTGCTCGGGGAGTTATTAAAGACTAGTGGAAAGGAATAACACGTTCATGATGCTAACTATTGCACGAATATCTCTTACGTCGCCTCTAACCATTTGTGACCGTGATGAATAGTTCGATATTTAATTTCCAGACGCTATTCCCAGATCTGATCGTGGATGCCTTGCTGGATGTTGGGCTGCGCGTTGATTCCGGCCTGACGGTGTTAAATAGCTATGAAAATCGGGTGTATCAGTTTGCGGATGAAGATCGTAAACGATTCGTGGTGAAATTTTATCGCCCGGAACGGTGGAGCGCGGTGCAGATTCAGGAAGAGCATATTTTTGCCCAGCAATTAGCAGAAGATGAAGTCCCTGTTGTCGCGCCCGTTTTACTTAATGGACAGACTCTGAACGTCTATGAAGGCTTTCATTTTGCCGTATTCCCCAGCTTGGGGGGGCGGCAGTATGAAATGGATAATGAAGATCAGCTGGAGTGGGTCGGTCGTTTTCTCGGACGAATTCACCAAACGGGGCAAAAATCGTTATTCACCGAGCGTCCGACGATTGGGGTAAATGAATATCTGCATGAACCTTATCGGCTGTTGGAGACATGTCCGCTAATACCGAAAATACATCGACATGATTTTTTACAGGTGACTCGTCAACTGATTGATACCGTTGAAACTTATTGGCATAACGACTGGCGGCCACTGCGTCTGCATGGGGATTGTCATCCAGGCAATATTTTGTGGCGTGATGGCCCGCTATTTGTTGATTTGGATGATGCCCGCAATGGTCCGGCAATACAGGATTTATGGATGCTGTTGCATGGCGACCGTCGCGAACAACGTATTCAACTGGATATCTTGTTAGAGGCCTATAGCGAATTTGCGGAGTTTCAGGAGAAAGAACTCGCACTGATCGAACCGCTTCGTGCGATGCGACAGATTTATTATTTAGCCTGGGTGGCTCGTCGCTGGGAAGATCCTGCTTTTCCGAAAAATTTCCCCTGGATGACGGATGCCGATTTTTGGTTGAAGCAAACGGCAATATTTATTGGGCAAACTCAGCTGTTGCAGGAACCTCCTCTACAGCTAATGCCAATGTACTGAAATTAAATGGAGAGAGTGAAATTTATGAAAAGATTATGGCTTGCGCTGATTGGCGTTGTTCTGGCATTTAGTGCTTCTGCCGCCGAGTTTTCTGACGGCAAACAATATGTAGAGTTAGATAAACCTGCGACGCAAGAACCTCAGGTTCTTGAGTTTTTCTCATTCTATTGCCCACACTGCTATCAATTTGAACAGGTTTACCATGTCCCAGATGCAGTAAAAAAAGCGCTTCCAGAAGGAACGAAGATGACACGTTATCACGTGGACTTCCTTGGCCCATTAGGTAAAAACCTGACTCAGGCCTGGGCTGTGGCCATGGCGCTGGGCGTAGAAGATAAAATTACCCCGCTGATGTTTGATGCTGTTCAGAAAACACAGACCGTACAAAAACCGGAAGATATTCGCGAAGTCTTTGTGAAGGCTGGTGTGAGTGCGGAAGAGTTTGATGGTGCATTGAATAGCTTTGTTGTGAAATCTCTGGTTGCTCAGCAGGAAAAAGCTGCCGCAGATTTACAATTACGCGGCGTTCCTGCCATGTTCGTTAACGGTAAATATATGATCAAGAATGATGGTCTTGATACCAGTTCAATGGATGGGTATGTAAAACAGTACGCTGACGTAGTGAAGTTCCTCATTACCAAGAAGTAATTATTTAATAAGTCATGCGGGTAAAACCGCATGACTTTATACCTGCCTGCTGTTCATCTTCTTATCTTTATATCTCCCTAATCCGCAATAGCTATTTATCTTTTGGTTTATATCCACAAATTGGATGACAGTTTGTCATGCCTCAAAAACAAGCAATTTATATTATAACTTCATGAAATTAATAAATATAAAAAAACGCATTGAGATAACGGGAGAAATTAATAATTAAGCGGATAAAACTATTCACAAAGTTATCCACAGGGTGATCTTGCGAGGATCCATGCAAAATCAGCCAATATCTTACGTTAAGGATCGTCTCTTTCCCTGACCTATGGCATGCTTAGCGCCATGACAGACAACAACGATCACGGCAGGTTATGGCTCAGATTGCAGAAAACCCTTTAATACTGGTAGACGGTTCATCCTATTTGTATCGTGCTTATCACGCTTTTCCACCGTTAACAAACAGCGCGGGAGAAGCCACTGGTGCAATGTATGGCGTACTGAATATGCTACGCAGTTTGCTGCTGCAATATCAGCCCAGCCACGTTGCCGTTGTTTTTGATGCGAAAGGGAAAACGTTTCGCGATGAGCTGTTCGAAAACTATAAGGCTCATCGCCCACCTATGCCGGAGGATCTGCGCGAACAGATAGAGCCTCTGCATAATATGGTGAAAGCGATGGGGTTGCCGCTTTTGGCGGTTTCCGGTGTAGAAGCGGACGATGTGATCGGCACGCTCGCTGTGCAGGCGGAAAAAGCGGGTAAGTCGGTGCTGATCAGTACCGGCGATAAAGATATGGCACAGCTTGTAACACCAAGTGTGACGCTCATTAATACCATGAATAACACCATTCTTGGCCCTCAGGAAGTGTGTGATAAATACGGTATTCCCTCTGAGTTGATTATCGATTTCCTTGCGCTGATGGGAGACGCATCGGATAACATTCCTGGTGTACCCGGCGTGGGTGAAAAAACGGCGCAGGCGCTATTGCAAGGTCTCGGTGGGCTGGATTCGCTGTATGCCAATTTGGATAAAATTGCCGAGCTTTCCTTCCGTGGTGCGAAAACCATGGCGCCGAAGCTGGAACAGCATAAAGACGTGGCCTACCTCTCTTATCAGCTCGCCACTATTAAAACGGATGTTGAGCTGGATCTCAGCAGCGAGCAGCTTACCGTTAATGAACCGGACGTGGATGAGCTGCATCGTCTTTTTTCCCGTTATGAATTCAAACGCTGGCTATCAGATGTTGAATCAGGTACCTGGCTGGAAGGGAAAAAAAGCAGCCAGCCTGTTCAGGCTGTGAGCAAGGCGGTGGTTGAGCAGGTCGTTGAAGAAGATAACGCCCTTACGCTTTCTGCCGACGGTTATGTCACGATTCTTGATGAGAAAACGCTGCTCGATTGGGTTGAACGTTTAAAACAGGCTGAGGTTTTCGCTTTTGATACGGAAACCGACGGGCTGGATACGCTTACCGCTAACCTGATTGGTCTATCATTTGCGATTAAACTGGGTGAAGCGGCTTATTTGCCGTTGGCGCATGACTATCTGGATGCACCGGAACAGCTGGATCGCGACAAGGTGTTGGCTTTGTTCAAACCGCTGCTGGAAGATGAGAAGCTGCTTAAGGTTGGTCAGAATCTCAAATTTGATAAAGGCGTGATGCAGCGGTACGACATAGATTTGCGCGGCATCGCGTTTGATACCATGTTGGAATCCTACGTGCTCGATAGCGTGTCGGGTCGCCACGATATGGATAGCCTGTCCGAACGCTATCTGAACCACAAAACCATTACCTTTGAAGAGATCGCGGGTAAAGGCAAAAATCAGCTGACGTTTAATCAGATCGCGCTGGAACAGGCTGGGCCTTATGCGGCCGAGGATGCGGATGTCACTCTGCATCTGCACCAGACGCTGTGGGGAAAACTTCAACCGCATGCCGATCTGTGTCAGGTCTTCCAGACTATCGATATGCCGCTGGTGCCGGTTTTATCCCGCATCGAACGTACAGGTGTACTGATCGATCCCGCGATACTCATGGAACACTCAAAAGAGCTAACCGCGCGTCTGGCGGAGCTGGAAACACAAGCCTATGAGCTGGCGGGAGAAGAGTTTAATCTCTCATCGACCAAGCAGCTACAAGGCATTCTGTATGAAAAGCAAAAGCTGCCGATTCTGAAGAAAACGCCAAAAGGCGCACCGTCAACCAATGAAGAAGTTCTGGCTGAACTGGCTCTGGATTACCCTTTGCCGAAGCTGATCCTGGAATACCGTGGCTTGGCCAAGCTGAAATCTACCTACACCGATAAGCTGCCGTTGATGATCAATCCGGCGACGAAGCGTGTGCATACGTCTTATCACCAGGCTGTTACAGCGACCGGGCGTTTGTCTTCCAGCGATCCGAATCTGCAAAACATCCCAGTACGTAATGACGAAGGGCGCCGTATTCGTCAGGCATTTATCGCCCCTAAGGGCTACAGCATTGTGGCGGCGGACTATTCGCAAATCGAACTGCGTATCATGGCGCATTTATCTGGTGATAAAGGGCTATTGAACGCGTTTGCGAACGGGCTAGATATCCATCGGGCAACGGCGTCAGAAGTGTTTGGCATTGCGCTGGATAAGGTGACATCAGAACAGCGTCGCAGTGCGAAAGCGATCAACTTTGGTCTGATCTACGGCATGAGCGCGTTTGGTCTGTCGCGTCAGTTGAATATTCCCCGTAGCGAGTCGCAGAAATACATGAACCTGTATTTTGAGCGTTATCCAGGCGTGCAGGATTATATGGAGCGTACGCGCCAACAGGCCGCGGAACATGGCTATGTGTCCACATTGGATGGTCGTCGTCTCTATCTGCCTGACATCCATTCTCGTAATGCGATGGCGCGTAAAGGTGCGGAACGTGCGGCGATTAATGCCCCAATGCAGGGTACCGCTGCTGATATTATTAAGAAAGCGATGATCGCGATTGACGATTGGCTACAGAAAGACGCGCCGAAGGTGAAGATGATCATGCAGGTTCACGATGAATTGGTTTTCGAGATTCATGATTCGGTTATTGAAGAATCCATTAGTAAAATCAAAGCATTAATGGAAGGTTGTATGCAATTGAATGTTCCGTTACAGGTAGACATCGGCACAGGCATGAACTGGGATGAAGCACATTAATGATTATTGCGCTATTTCTGTAATTAAATAACAGGATTATGTGACCTGGTTTAACTTTGTGTAATCGATAACCATTTTCTATGAAAGTAAACAACAAAAAATCCTTTGTTCCCGTGAAAAAATAGGGTAGAGTTAAAGACGTAGGGTACAGAGGTAAGATGTTCTATCTTTCAGACCTTTTACTTCACGTAATCGGATTTGGCTGAATATTAGCCGCCCCGCTCAGTTTTGAGCGGGGCGTTTTTTATGGGGCTTATTCAGGTTTTTTTACCCTCAAAACAGCGGTGGCTACGCGGCTGGCAGCAAGGTGTTAGCGCGGTTTCGAGGGTGAAAAGAATGTCTCTGCTGGGGGGCATTGCGGGAAAGTAGGGGCGTGATGCGAGTGATGATACTTCGCACCACGCGAAAGGATTATTCTGCTTCTTGCTCTTCTTCAGCGTGTTCCAACGTGCTGAACCAGTTATCCAATTTCTGCCGTAGTTTATCGACGCCGAGTTTTTTCAGTGATGAAAACGCCTCGACTTGAATATCACCCATAAATGGCAAGACAGCCTCGCGAACCCTATTCAACTGTGCCTTACGTGCGCCAGAGGCCAACTTATCGGCTTTGGTCAGCAGCACTAAGACGGGAAGCTCGACATCGACTGCCCACTGAATCATTTGCTGATCAAGATCTTTCAGCGGATGGCGAATATCCATTAGTACCACCAGTCCCTTCAGGCTGTTACGCTTTTGCAGGTATTCACCGAGCGCACGTTGCCATTTGATCTTCATTTGCTCCGGCACTTCGGCATAGCCGTAGCCGGGAAGATCGACCAAACGCACGCCGTCGGTCACCTCGAACAGGTTGATCAGTTGGGTACGGCCCGGCGTTTTACTGGTTCGTGCCAGGTTCTTCTGGTTGGTCAGCGTGTTCAGCGCGCTGGATTTTCCGGCGTTAGAGCGCCCAGCAAAGGCCACTTCAATACCGCTATCTGTTGCCAGGTGGCGAATATCCGGGGCGCTAATGATAAAACGCGTCATGTGGTAGTTATATTGCTGGGTCACGATGGTTATCTCTATCTGGATCTCTGTCTGGTTGGGGATTATACCTGTAACTGACAATAAAGGCGGGTTTATCTGCCTCAAAGCTCAGCCGTCTGATGTGGACGCTTTTTTATTCTTGGGCTTTCTGCTAGATTCCGCCGCACTTTCCTTATATCTGTGTACCTGAGAACAACATTATGAACCGACCTGTCAAAGGGGCTGCCGATAAGGCGGGAAAACCCAAAGTAAAAAGAAAGACTCGCGAAGAGTTAGAGCGCGAAGCGCGCGAGCGGAAGAAAGATAAAAAGCATCGTGGTCACGCGGCGGGCAGCCGAACTCAGGAAAAAGCGTCCACCGATCAGCGTTCTGGTCAGCGTAAAGCAGCCGATCCACGTATTGGTAGTAAAAAACCTGTACCGCTTGGCGTGTTAGATAGTGCCATCGAGAAACCGAAGCCTAAGTCGAAGCCTTCTGCACCTGTGGAGAAAGTCGTTGCTGCCAAGCCGACAATGTCTCCGGAAGAAGAGCTGGAAATGTTAGAAAACGATTCACGTCTGGATGCCTTGTTGGATCGTCTGGATAGCGGTGAAACGCTGAGTGCCAAAGATCAGTCATGGGTTGATGAAACGTTGGATCGTATTGATATCCTGATGGAAGAGCTTGGCATTGAGCTGGGTGATGATGACGAAGAAGAACAGCAGGAAGATATGTTGCAGCTTTTGAAACGCAATAATGCGAAAGACGCGTTCTAATCAATGAAATGGCTGTTTCTGTTCCTGATATTGCTGGTTGCGTTTTATCTGCTCTGTCTGTTCAGTAAACTATGGCTATTGTCGAAGCGTAAGCACCGGTTGCATCGCGCCCTGTTTAACGGGCGCATGAATCAGGTTCAACGCCAACGCCCAAGACAAAAACGCCGGGAGCGTTTTTGAACGTCACAAGGTGACGGCCCTTTAGGGCGAGTCTCAAGGATGAGACGAGTAACAAAACGTAGGAAACGTTTTTGAGCGCCATTTTTTGGTGATCTAAAGGAGGGGAAGGATAGCCCACCGAGTAAAAACTGGAAGGAGTGAGCGAATATGTCGATACTGCCCGTTGACTGGGATCTGGCTCTGATTCAAAAATATAACTATTCTGGGCCGCGTTATACGTCTTATCCCACAGCGTTAGAATTCAGTGAAGCTTACGATGAGCCGGCGTTTCAGCAGGCCATCGCTCGTTATCCACAGCGACCGCTGTCGCTGTACATCCATATCCCTTTTTGCCATCGGCTGTGCTATTTCTGCGGCTGCAATAAATTGGTTACGCGGCAGCAGCATAAAGCGGATGAATACCTTGATGTGCTGGAGCAGGAAATTCGCCAGCGTGCGCCGCTATTCGCCGGGCGAACGGTGACACAATTGCATTGGGGCGGCGGTACGCCAACCTACTTGAATAAAGCACAAATTAGTCGACTGCTGTCGCTGCTGCGTGAGCTGTTCTCTTTTTCCGAGCAGGCTGAGCTGTCGCTTGAAGTCGATCCACGAGAAATTGAGCTGGACGTCCTCGATCATTTGCGCGCCGAAGGGTTTAATCGCCTGAGCATGGGCGTACAGGATTTTAATAAAGACGTTCAGAAGCTGGTCAATCGTGAACAGGATGAAGACTTTATCTTTGCCCTTATTGAGCGGGCAAAGGCGCTGGGCTTCACGTCAACCAATATCGATTTGATTTACGGTCTGCCGAAGCAAACGCCGGAAAGCTTCGCCTTTACGCTACAGCGCGTTGCGGAATTAAGCCCGCACCGGCTTAGCGTCTTTAACTATGCGCATTTACCCAGCCTGTTCGCTGCGCAGCGCAAGATTAAAGAAGCGGATTTACCGAGCGCAGAGCAAAAGCTGGATATTCTGCAACAGACGATTGGGTCGCTGACGCAATCGGGCTATCAGTTTATCGGTATGGATCACTTTGCCCGCCCGGACGACGAACTGGCGGTGGCACAGCGTGAAGGGAAGCTGCATCGCAATTTCCAGGGCTATACGACGCAGGGCGATAGCGATCTGCTTGGTATGGGAGTTTCAGCGATTAGTATGATCGGTGATAGTTATGCTCAGAACCAGAAAGAGCTGAAGCCGTATTATGCGCAGGTCAAAGATAAAGGAAATGGCCTGTGGCGCGGGTTACAGCTGACGCGTGATGACTGTCTGCGCCGCGATGTGATTAAGACGCTGATTTGTAATTTCCAACTCAGCTATGCGCCCATTGAAGCGGAATATGCTATCAATTTTAAAACCTACTTTGAGCAGGATTTAGCGCTGCTGGCTCCGCTGGTGGCTGATGGGTTGGTCGAGAGTCATGATGACGGGCTGGTGGTTACGCCGAAAGGACGTTTGCTGATCCGCAATATCTGCATGTGTTTTGACGTCTATCTGCGCAACAAGCTCAGAACGCAGCAATTTTCCCGCGTGATTTAACCAAAAAAACAGCCAGTCGATGTTAGTATCGACTGGCTGTTCTCGTGTTTTTTATGATCAACTAAAGAAGTTAATCAGTGCAGCACACAAAACGGCGGCAATAGCAGCCTGCGGCGAATGGCTTGCCGCGGAGCCAATTTCAGCGCCGTGTGTTGCAGCGGAAATCAATGAGTCCAGCATGGTGTTCCTCCCGAATCAGCGACACGATCATACTGCTGACCCGAGGCAAGTAAAGGACAAATTAATGACAATTTCGTGCGCCAGATTGTATTTTTTATCATCAATTTATTTGTTAACAATTGAGTAATAAAAAACAATCTCGCTACTCCATTCCCAACTCTTTTAATTTACGTGTCAGGGTATTTCTCCCCCATCCCAGCAATCTTGCCGCTTCCTGCTTATGCCCTTGGGTATGCCGCAGTGCTGTTGTCAGTAGCGTCCTTTCCATTTCCGGTTGGGCCTCCGCCAGCAGGTTTTGATGCCCGGAACGCAGCGCGCGATCGGCCCATTGTGCCAATAGCGTGGCCCAACTGTCCGGCAGAATATGCACGGTGGAATCCGGTGCCGTGGTCTCGAACAGTTCAGGCGGCAGATCCTGAATCAGCACTTCCTGACCGGCAGCCATAACCGTCAGCCAGCGGCAGGTGTTTTCCAGTTGGCGCACGTTGCCGGGCCACGGTAAGCGCGTTAATGCCGTTTCTGCTTCTGGATGCAGATTCTTTGGCTCGACGCCCAACTCTTTGGCGGTGGCCTGCAAGAAATAACGTGCCAGACGGGGTATATCTTCCCGACGCTCACGCAGCGGCGGCAGATGGACGCGGATCACGTTGAGGCGGTGGAACAGGTCTTCACGGAACTTGCCTTCCTGCACGCGCTGTTCAAGATTTTGGTGCGTTGCCGCGATAATGCGAACATCCACTTTCACCGCAGCATAGCCGCCAACACGATAAAACTGTCCGTCTGCTAATACGCGTAACAAACGTGTTTGCACGTCTAGCGGCATGTCACCGATTTCATCCAGAAATAGTGTTCCGCCATCGGCCTGCTCAAAGCGACCCTGACGAATCTGGTTGGCGCCCGTAAACGCCCCTTTTTCATGGCCGAACAGTTCTGATTCGATCAAATCTTTGGGAATAGCCGCCATATTCAGGGCGATGAAAGGCGCTTTGGTGCGCGGGCTGTGGCGATGCAGAGCATGTGCTACCAGCTCTTTACCGGTTCCCGATTCGCCGTTAATCAGTACGCTGATCGACGAGCGGGACAGGCGGCCGATGATGCGAAAGACATCCTGCATCGCGGGCGCCTCACCGATAATGTCCGTTGTCGGGCCATTGGTCGGCTGGTTACGTACCGGCTGCTGCTGTTCAAGATAATGGCTGATCGCACGCTCAACCAGCGCAACGGCTTCATCAATATCGAATGGCTTCGGCAAATAGTCGAATGCACCCTGTTGATAAGCGCTGACGGCGGCATCCAAATCAGAATGTGCCGTCATAATGATGACCGGGAGCATAGGGTGACGCTGTTTGATTTGCTGTAAGAGCGCCAATCCATCCATCCCTGGCATGCGGATGTCGGACAGCAGAACGTCGGGGGTTTGTGTTGCTAACGCATGCAGTACCTGATTTCCGTTCTCAAACGTTGCGCAGGTTAAACCCGCACCAGCAAGCGCGCGCTCAAGCACCCAACGGATGGAGCTATCGTCATCGACAATCCAGACTATCCCTCGTTGCATTGTGAACCTCACTGGCGAATGGGCAGGTAAACCGAGAATTCGGTGTGTCCTGGCCAACTGTTAAATTCAATTTTACCTGAGTGCTGATCGATCAGACTGCGGGCGATGGAAAGCCCTAAACCGGTTCCCCCTTCGCGTCCGCTCACCATCGGGTAAAACAGGGTGTCCTGAAGTTGAGCAGGTACGCCGGGGCCGTCATCTTCCACGTCAATGCGTGCGGCGAGGCGATAGCGCACGCCGTGTAACGTGAGCTGAAAAGCCGTGCGGGTACGAATCGTAATCGTCCCGCCTTCCTCACCCAGCGCCTGTAGCGCATTGCGGGTAATATTCAGCAGTACCTGTTCAATCTGGTCAGGGTCGTGCGTCAGCTCTGGCAGACTGGGGTCATAGTCTTTCACCAGCGTCACGTTATCTGGCTTTTCCAGTGAGACAAGCTGGCAAACGCGTTCGGCGACCTGATGGATACTTTGGGTGACGTGCAAGCCGGGCTGCTGTGGCCCGAGCAGGCGATCGACCAGATTACGCAGGCGATCCGCCTGTTCAATGATGACCTTGGTATATTCCGTCAACGCCGGGTCGGGCAACGCTTTAGCAAGCAACTGCGCGGCACCACGCAATCCGCCAAGCGGATTTTTTATCTCATGCGCCAAGCCTCGGACCAAATCACGAGCGGCCTGCTGTTGTGCATGTTGAAGCTGTTCCTGGCTGAGACGGCGTTGGTTATCCATCGGCGCCATTTCCAGCAGGATAAAATCGTTTTGTACCCGCTGAGCGGTGAGCGACATGATGTGTGCTTTGCCATCCACGACGATGGTAACTTCGTTATCCGTAAAACCTTGTCCTGAATCCAGACTTTCACGCAGTAAATCAATATTCAGAGAAAAATATCCCAGCAAATCGGGCAGTGGTGTGCCGGATAATTTACGCGAGCTTTGTGCCAGTAATTGCTGTGCAGCCGGATTGGAATAGTGAATCGCCAGATCGTTATCCAGCAATAAAATGCTGTTTATCAGAGAATTGAGGATCTGCCCAGCATCGGGCAGCGTGCCTGTTGCCATAACGCAGACTCCCGCACCATCGTGGTGCATTGTAGTGTGAATGATGGATGTTACGTCGAACGGCCAATGCCGGTGGTGAAAAAAGCCCATCCGAAGATGGGCTGAAGCGTTTCCACGGCAACAAAAAAACTTCTTAGTATTCTGTTGTTTATCGGTCATGGTCGGATATCAGCACACCCAACCACGCCGAAATAGATAGTAGACGCTATCGTTATTAAACGCTGTCGTTATTAAACGCTATAGTACAGTTCGAACTCAACTGGGTGCGGCGTCATACGAACGCGATCCATCTCAGATTTACGCAGTTCGATGTAAGCATCGATAGCGTCGTCGGTGAACACGCCACCACGGGTCAGGAACTCACGGTCTTCGTTCAGTGCAGCCAGGGCCTCATCTAGAGAACCTGCAACTTTTGGAATCTCTGCTTCTTCTTCTGGAGGCAGATCGTACAGGTTTTTGTCCATCGCATCGCCAGGGTGGATTTTGTTGATGATGCCATCGAGGCCAGCCATCAGCAGTGCAGCGAAGCACAGGTATGGGTTAGCTGCTGGATCCGGAAAGCGTGCTTCGATACGACGTGCTTTCGGGCTGGCAACAACCGGGATACGGATTGAAGCAGAACGGTTACGTGCGGAGTAAGCCAGCATAACAGGAGCTTCGTAACCAGGGACAAGACGCTTGTAGGAGTTGGTGGTTGGATTCGACAGGGCGTTGATGGCTTTAGCGTGCTTGATAACACCGCCAATGTAGAACAGTGCGGTTTCAGACAGGCCACCGTATTTGTCGCCAGAGAACAGGTTAGTACCGTCTTTAGACAGAGACATGTGGCAGTGCATACCAGAACCGTTGTCACCGAACATGGGTTTTGGCATGAAGGTCGCAGTTTTACCGTAGGCGTGAGCCACGTTATGCACGACATATTTGTAGATCTGAATTTCGTCCGCTTTTTTGGTCATGGTGTTGAAGCGGGTAGCCACTTCGTTCTGACCAGCGGTTGCCACTTCGTGGTGGTGAGCTTCAACAACCAGACCCATTTGTTCCATGGTCAGACACATAGCAGAACGGATGTCCTGTGATGAATCGACAGGTGGAACCGGGAAGTAGCCACCTTTCAGACCTGGACGGTGACCTTTGTTACCACCTTCGTATTCTTTACTAGAGTTCCAGTAAGCTTCGATGTCGTCGATAGCCACGTGGGAACCGGACGTGCTGCTGCCGAAACGGATGTCATCGAACAGGAAGAATTCTGGCTCTGGCCCGAACAGGACGGTATCGGCAATGCCGGAAGAACGCAGGAAATCTTCCGCACGTTTCGCGATAGAACGCGGGTCACGATCGTAGCCCTGCATGGTGCCTGGCTCGAGGATGTCACAACGAATGATCAGCGTGGAATCTTCGAAGAACGGATCGATCATCGCTGTGCTGGCATCGGGCATCAGAACCATGTCTGACTCGTTAATACCTTTCCAGCCGCCAATCGAGGAACCATCAAACATTTTACCTTCTTCGAAGAAGTCGGCGTTGACTTGATGAGCCGGAATGGTGACGTGCTGCTCTTTACCTTTAGTATCCGTGAAGCGTAAATCAACAAACTTCACTTCATGCTCATTCAGCATCGTCAAAACATGTTCTGCGGACATACTTGGTTCTCCCGATTGGTCATTTATCGTCGTGGAACGAATATCGTTGTGGATTGATGTTGTTGCTGTGAGTAGACTAAAGCTAAAAGTGTGCCAACTTTTTAAATGTGTGCAATGTGTTGCTACTTGGGGCTTTCTCACGGAAATCCACTGCACCATTATAGTTTAAAGCACCAAAATGGTGCTCAATATGTGAATTAACGCACCAATTTAGAGCGTTAATGTTCGCTTGTAGCGCTTTTGCACCGTGAAAGGGATCACAAAGCAGGCAGCTCTAGGTTGTTTATCATAGATGCTTGTGATCTTGTTTAGTCCCTCGATTAATACGTGTACAATAGTGCGCTATTTCTAAATGCCTGAGGCAAAGCTGTGATCGAAAATTTGCGTAACATCGCCATTATTGCGCACGTTGACCATGGAAAAACCACCCTGGTTGACAAGTTGTTGCAACAATCCGGAACGTTCGGTGAACGTGTCGAAGCAACCGAGCGTGTAATGGACTCCAACGATTTGGAGAAAGAGCGTGGAATTACCATCCTCGCAAAAAATACCGCCATTAATTGGAAAGACTACCGCATTAACATCGTAGATACCCCAGGACACGCCGACTTCGGCGGCGAGGTTGAGCGTGTCATGTCGATGGTTGACTCGGTACTGCTGGTTGTTGATGCGATGGATGGCCCGATGCCGCAAACGCGTTTTGTGACCAAAAAAGCATTTGCCAACGGTCTGAAACCGATTGTGGTTATCAACAAAGTTGACCGTCCAGGCGCGCGTCCTGACTGGGTTGTCGATCAGGTATTTGACCTGTTCGTGAACCTAGATGCGACTGACGAGCAACTGGATTTCCCGATCATTTATGCTTCTGCGCTGAATGGTATTGCGGGTCTCGACCATACTGACATGGCGGAAGATATGACCCCGCTGTATCAGGCGATTGTCGATCACGTTTCCCCGCCTCAGGTTGAGATGAATGCGCCGTTCCAGATGCAAATTTCTCAGTTGGACTACAACAACTATGTTGGCGTTATCGGTATCGGTCGTATCAAACGCGGTAAAGTTAAGCCTAACCAACAAGTAACGATTGTTGATAGCGAAGGCAAAACCCGTAACGCTAAAGTCGGTAAAGTGCTGACCCACCTGGGTCTGGAGCGTATCGACGCGACTGAAGCGGAAGCGGGCGATATCATCGCAATTACCGGTCTGGGCGAGCTGAACATTTCCGACACCATCTGCGATCCGCAAAATGTCGAAGCGCTGCCAGCACTGAGCGTCGATGAACCTACCGTTACCATGTTCTTTAACGTCAATACTTCACCATTCTGCGGTAAAGAAGGTAAGTATGTGACCTCGCGCCAGATTCTCGAGCGTCTGAACAAAGAGCTGGTACACAACGTTGCCCTGCGCGTTGACGAAACCGAAGACGCTGATGCGTTCCGCGTTTCCGGCCGTGGTGAATTGCACCTGTCGGTTCTGATCGAAAACATGCGCCGTGAAGGCTTTGAACTGGCCGTATCACGTCCGAAAGTGATTAACCGCGTTATCGACGGCCGTAATCAGGAACCGTTTGAAAACGTGACGCTGGACATCGAAGAACAGCATCAGGGTTCAGTCATGCAAGCCATGGGTGAGCGTAAAGGTGATGTGAAAGACATGATCCCAGATGGCAAGGGTCGTATCCGTCTGGATTACCTGATCCCTGCTCGTGGCCTGATCGGTTTCCGTACCGAATTCATGACCATGACGTCTGGTACGGGTCTGCTGTACTCCACGTTCAGCCACTACGATGACGTGCGTCCGGGCGATATCGGCCAGCGTCAAAATGGTGTACTGATTTCTAACGGCCAGGGTAAAGCGGTCGCGTTTGCACTGTTCAGCCTGCAAGATCGTGGTAAGTTGTTCCTCGGACACGGTGCAGAAGTGTATGAAGGCCAGATCATCGGTATTCACTCACGTTCTAACGATCTGACCGTAAACTGTCTGACCGGTAAGAAACTGACCAACATGCGTGCATCGGGTACTGATGAAGCGACCACGCTGGTTCCGGCGATCAAAATGTCTCTGGAACAAGCGCTGGAGTTCATTGATGACGACGAACTGGTTGAAGTTACGCCACAGTCTATCCGTATTCGTAAGCGTCACCTGACCGAAAACGACCGTAAACGCGCCAGCCGCGGCAGCAAAGACGTCTAATTTCAGACAGATTTGTCGAGTTACGCAACAGGGCACCTTCGGGTGCCCTGAATTTTATGTGCTTTCTTCCACTTTAACCTTTCCTTATATTTCCTCCCTGTTCAGTTTCGCCATTTCCCGCTACAGTGAAAATCCTACGATTACGTCAGGAGGGGGCTGCCATGCTGTATATCTTTGATTTGGGTAATGTTGTCATCGATATTGATTTCAAAAGAGTATTAGGCGTTTGGAGTAATCTGAGCAGTGCGCCGCTTGCGACGTTGCAAGAACGTTTCGTGATGGGTGAAGCGTTTGAACAGCATGAGCGGGGCGAGATCAGTGATGAAGAATTTGCGACCAGACTGTGTCAGGAAATGGGCATTGCCCTGAGCTTCGAGCAATTCACCGCTGGCTGGCAGGCTATTTTTGTCGCGTTGCGTCCTGAGGTTATCGACATCATGCAGCGCCTGCGTCAGGAAGGTCACCGCGTGGTGATTCTGTCGAATACCAATCGCCTCCATTGTTCACATTGGCCAGCGTTGTTTCCGGAAGTGGGGGCATCGGCCGACAGAATCTATCTGTCACAAGACATTGGATTACGTAAGCCAGAATTGGCGATTTACCACTATGTTCTGACGCAGGAAGGCGTGACGCCAGCGAAGGCCGTCTTTTTTGATGATAATGCCGCGAATGTCGATGCTGCACAGAGTTTGGGCATTCACAGCATTCTAGTGACCGATCGTCAGGTGGTGCCGGACTTTTTCGCTATGCAGGCGACGACAGCTAAAGCATGATTTATATCGCAGGGGCACACGGCCCCTATTGGGAATGATGACATCATGAGTAGTTGGATTTTATGATTGCGCTAATTCAGCGAGTATCCCACGCCAGCGTTACGGTAGAAGGCACTGTGATTGGGAAAATCGATAAAGGTTTGCTGATCTTGCTGGGCGTTGAGCTGGGGGATGACGAACAAAAAGCCACGCGACTCTGCGAGCGTGTGTTGGGTTACCGCATATTCGGTGATGATGATGGGAAAATGAACCTCAATGTTCGTCAGGCTGGCGGCAACGTGCTGGTGGTTTCGCAGTTTACGCTGGTGGCTGATACGCAGCGTGGCATGCGGCCTGGGTTTTCTCGCGGTGCGCATCCCTCGGAGGCCGATCGCCTCTATCAGTATTTTGTCGGACAGTGTCGTGAGCAAGGCGTTCACACGGAAACAGGGCAGTTTGCGGCGGATATGAAAGTGGCATTGGTGAATGACGGCCCGGTGACGTTCTGGCTACAGACATAGCGTTGCAGGCACCGTCACGGTTATCGCGCTGTGTATCAGTTTGTCTGCAGTCTGATCTTATGAGCCCCGATGCAATGGGGCATCTCGGTATAGAGGAAGGGTTATGTATCATCTGAGAGTACCTGAAAGCGCAGAAGAACTGGATGCGTACTATCAATTCCGCTGGGAAATGCTGCGTAAACCGCTGCGCCAGCCGCTAGGCTCTGAGCGTGACGCCTACGATGCCCTGGCGCATCACCAAACCGTGGTGGATGAGCAGGGAAGATTGGTCGCGATTGGGCGCCTTTCCATCAATGCGGATAATGAGGCGGCAATCCGCTTTTTAGCGGTTCATCCCGACGTGCGGGGAAAAGGGTTAGGCACGTTGCTTGCGATTACCCTGGAGTCTGTCGCGCGTCAGGAAGGCGTCAAGCGCGTGGTCTGTAGCGCCCGTGAAGACGCAATGGATTTCTTCTCCAAGTTAGGCTTTGTTAATCAGGGAGAGATCACTGCGCCACAAACGACGCCTGTGCGGCACTTTCTGATGATCAAACCGGTGGCGACGCTGGATGATATTTTGCACCGCCCTGATTGGTGCGGACAGTTGCAACAGGCCTGGTACGATCACATCCCTCTGAGTGAAAAGATGGGGGTACGGATCAGCCAGTACACCGGGAAACAATTTATCACCACTATGCCTGAAACGGGCAATCAGAACCCGCACCACACGCTTTTTGCTGGCAGCATGTTTTCTCTTGCTACGCTTACCGGCTGGGGACTGATCTGGCTGCTGCTGCGTGAACGGCACCTCGGCGGAACGATTATTCTGGCGGATGCGCACATCCGTTACAGTACACCGGTGAGTGGCCGACCGAGCGCCGTTGCCGATTTAGGGTCGCTGAGTGGCGATCTGGATCGTCTGGCGCGTGGACGTAAAGCGCGCGTGCAGCTAGATGTCGAGCTCTTCGGTGATGACAGTAAAGGGGCGTTATTTGAAGGGGTGTATATCGTGCTGCCTGCTCAACCGGATGCGCCGCTGGAAGAGGGCGGCTCTGAAGTAGATTAACCCGACCACCGACTATGACGTTCTTCTCATTAGTACACCATTCCTCATGCCAGTCAGCAGTATCTCGTAGCCGTCGCACCCTGTGACCATAGCACCCCGTGAAAATCACGGGGTCTACTATGTTTTTCCAACACGACTATGTTTTTCAACACTGCGGTTTCAACACGCGACGTCATGGTGGATATTCGGATATGTTGAAAACCTGCGTTTTGAAGATCCGCATTTTGGCGATCCGATAGTTACTGCGTTTCTGTCACGGTTCCCTGATGCATTTGCTGTCTGATAGGGCGGTCATTGCTATCCACACCTTGCAGCGTACCGTTTAGTGTCGGCTTCAGCGGCGTATCGGCGGTGAGTCGTCCATTTAACTGCAATTGCAGATTCGTATTACTGGTCGGTGCGGTGGTGGGTTCTGGCCATCCCCAGCGCGTCAGAACCTCCAGAGGCACGGCACGTCCTGTCAGCGACAGGGAGAAATTGCGTGCCGGTTGCTGATTGATGGTCGCTTTGGCTTCCAGCATGCCATTTTGCGTAAATGCGCTGAGTTCATTGATGGTTATCTGGTTGTCGTTGGCCACCAGCGCCATTGAGGGGCGGCGAACATCGACTTTATTGAACGTCGCGTCGCTGGCATTAAGATTAAGCGATCCTTCCCATACCCCCCACTGGTGGTTGCGAGCCAGCAACAGATTACTGCCATAGCCATCCAGTGCGGTGAGCTGGAAGGGGAAATCCGGGTTGATATCGATCAGCAGGTTGCGATTAGCCGTGAATTTTTGCACATTCACTTCTGCCAGCCAAGATGGCAGCGTCGCTTGCCACCGCTGACGCCAGTCGCTGGGGAGTGTGTACTCCATCCCTGCGACAACAAATTCATTCAGCTGTAAACGTCGGTTGCTACGCTGCCAGTTGCCGTTGGTTCGCAGTAAACCCCCTTCCCAGCGCGCAGAAAACTGCTTGATGTTAACGCCCGCCGGTAACAAATCCAGATTCACGATAGGGTCGATAAGGTGCATGTTGCCATTCACAATGTCGGTTGCATTGAACGACAGTGTTCCGCCTTCGCTCTGCCAGTCATTCTGCTTAAACGTGACATTTTGCAGGGCAACATCCAGGTCGATAAACGCCCATCCCGGCCCTTCGATACGGGCATCAATCAGATCAAAACGGTCAACCGTAACGGAAGGCAGTTCAGTAACGGGCTGCCAGAAGGCTTCTGGCGTTCTCTGCGTTTGCAAACGGACATTGCTGAGCCGGAGGTTACCGATCTGCCAACTGCCGTCTTCTGCGCGACTGGCGTTGCCCGTTAGCTGCCCTTGGGCAACATCGGCACCGAAATTGCTAAGAATCAGCTGGTTATGGTTGATTTCGCCCTGAACCAAGACCTGACTGGCAGGAATATCGTTGAGTTCGAGTGAACGGGCGCTGAGCTGGAACTGCCCCTGTTTGCCCAGCAGATAGCCCGCTTCGGGCTGCCACGGTGTCATTCCACCGTTAATCTGTTGACCATTCAGCCGCCAATCGCCGTCTTTCGCCTGCAGTGCCATCGTGCGCAGCTGTAGCACATCGGCCTCGATAGGGAGTGTGGCGGCCTGTGAGGAAAGATTTAGCGTACCGCCTTCTAATTTCAGGCTGGCAAAATGACGCGGATCGGTAATTTGACGCACGCTAAATCCGGCTGAAACCTGCTTTGCAACGAGTGTCGGCGGCTGATTTTTCTGGCCGAAACTGACGTCGCTAAATTGGATATGATCGGCTGTTGACCAGTCATGATTAATTTTGCCCAGTGACAACTGGTAGTCTGTGTTCTGGTTTACCCAATTACTCACCCAGCCTGCCGCCCAACGGGTTTGCAGTAATACGTATACGACCACGAGCGCTAAAAAGGCCAGCAGCAGCAGGGTCAGCAATAATTTCCCGATAAATTTCATCGTGTCAGTCCATGCCAATCGTCAGGGAGAACTGTTCTTATGCCGCAATTTCCCTGAAGGCTCAATAGGTAATGCTGTTACAGACAGTAAAAAGCGAGCGGTATTGCATCACCGTTCGCTTTTACATGAACTGAACAGAAATTATTGCGGGCTGGCGCTATTTTTCTTCGTGTGGGAAGACCAAATTCAGCACGATTGCGGTAATCCCGCCAGCGGCAATACCGGAAGACAGTAACGTTTTAATCCAATCCGGCGCGAATTGCAGAATCAGCGGCTGCTGCGACACGCCAAGACCAACGGCCAGCGACAGCGCAATAATCATGATCGCACGACGATTCAGCGGTTCGCGGGACACAATGCGCACACCGGAAGCGGCGATCGTACCAAACATCACGATAGTGGCACCGCCCAGAACCGGCTCTGGAATATGCTGCACAAATCCGCTAACGGCAGGGAACAGCCCCAGCGCGATCAGCATCAGCGACACCACGAAACCCACATAGCGGCTGGCAACCCCGGTAAGCTGGATGACGCCGTTGTTCTGGCCGAAGCAAGAATTAGGGAAGGTATTGAATACGGCGGAAAGACACGAGTTCAGACCGTTTGCCAGCACGCCGCCTTTTAAGCGTTTCATATACAGCGGGCCTTTGACCGGCTGCTCAGACACGTCGGAGGTCGCGGTGATGTCGCCGATGGTTTCTAACGATGTCACCATGAAGACCAGCATCAGAGGGATCAGCAGGTTCCAGTCAAAGCCTAAACCGTAATACAGCGGCGTGGGCACCATGATGGCCGTATCGTGTTGCGAAGACGTATTTTCCGGCAGCATTCCCATCATCCAGGCACCCAGATAACCCACCGCCATGGCAATCACCAGCGAGGCGACGCGCAGGTAGGGGTTACGCTGGCGATTCAGCAGAATGATAACCAGCAACACCACTCCTGCCAGCAGTAAATTCTTGGGCGCGCCGAAGGTGTTATTCCCCATTGCGGCATAGCCGCCGCCGATAGAAGTCAGGCCGACCTGAATCAGCGACAGACCAATGATCATTACCACAATGCCGGAAACCAGCGGGGTAATGATGCGGCGGGTTAAATGCAGGAAGCGTGAAAGAATGATTTCGGTGAAGGACGCAACCATCAGCGTACCGAACAGCGCTGCCATCATGGTGGGAACATCCGCTCCACCATTTTTCAGCGCCAGTCCGCCCATAATCAGCGGTGTCACAAAGTTAAAGCTGGTGCCCTGAATAGACAGCAGACCAGAGCCGACGGGGCCCCAGGTTTTAATTTGCAGAATAGAGGCTAGGCCGGAAGCGAAAAGCGACATGCTGATGATGCGTTGCGTATCCTGAGCGGGTAAACCTAATGCCTGACAGATCAGTAGCGCGGGAGTAATCACCGCAACAAACATGGCCAACAGATGCTGGCTGGCGGCGAATAGCGTTTGCGGCAGCGGTGGCCTGTCTTCAAGACGATAGATGAGTTCACTGCGCTGAGGTGCGGCGGCGACTTCTGTTTGGGACGTTTCCGTGGTGGTAGTCATGATGTAAGTTGGCGTTCCTGAAACGACAAAGAGCGCATTTTAATGATCTCTTTGTCGAAAGCAAACGTTTGCCAACTCATCTTTTAGACATAGATTTTATCTGAATGAGCAAAACCTTATTATTTAAGTGTATATGCAATGTCATACTTCAGGCTGCATGTGTGTTGGCGGCGAGGTTTTAAGAAAAATGAAGAATACGTTGCTGCTATTAGGCGTTGGTGTAGCGTGCACGCTCTGGTAACCAGCGTTCGATGAGCGCAATGGCATGTTCGGGATAGTGCTCATGCAAGTGGCGTGCAACGCGCTGTACCTGTGGAATCAGGTCCTGATCGCGCAGGAGGTCGGCCACTTTAAACTCGGCATTGCCGGTTTGCCGCGTACCTAATAATTCGCCCGGTCCGCGAATTTCCAGATCGCGCTGAGCGATAACAAAGCCATCGTTGCTATCGCGTAGAACCTGAAGCCGTTTCTGTGAGGTTTTGCTCATTGGCGTTTTGTAGAGCAGTACGCAGTGAGATGCCACCGCGCCTCGCCCGACACGACCACGCAATTGGTGTAACTGCGCCAGACCCAGACGCTCCGGGTTCTCAATGATCATCAGGCTAGCATTCGGTACATCTACACCCACCTCGATGACGGTGGTCGCCACCAGCAGTTGTAGTTCGCCCTGTTTGAAGGCCTTCATCACCGCTTGCTTTTCTTGCGCTTTCATGCGGCCGTGAACCAATCCAACCTTGAGATTCGGCAGAGCTGCCTTCAGTTCTTCGCGGGTGGCTTCTGCTGCCTGTGCTTCCAGAAGATCGGATTCTTCAATCAGTGTACACACCCAATAGGCCTGCCGTCCTTCCTGCTGACAGGCGTTATTCACGCGTTCGATGATGTCGCTACGGCGTGAATCCGGTATGGCAACCGTGGTGACGGGCGTTCTGCCCGGCGGCAGTTCATCAATGACGGACGTATCCAGATCGGCATAGGCTGTCATCGCCAGCGTACGGGGAATCGGTGTAGCAGTCATAATCAGTTGATGAGGATGAAAGCCCTGTTCTTCGCCTTTTTCCCACAGCGCAAGGCGTTGATGTACGCCAAAGCGGTGTTGTTCATCAATAATGACCAATGCCAGCCCGTTGAATTTAACCTGCTGCTGAAAAATGGCGTGCGTTCCGACAACCATGGAAACCTGACCGCTAGCGATGGCATCCTGCTGCGCCTGGCGCGCTTTCCCTTTTTGTTTGCCAGCCAGCCAGCCTACTCCAAGGCCTAATGGCTCAAACCATTGGCGGAAATTATGGGCGTGCTGTTCGGCTAAAAGCTCTGTGGGTGCCATCAGTGCGACTTGTTTGCCGTTGGCAATGGCACGTAATGCTGCCAGCGCAGCGACCAGTGTCTTCCCTGAACCTACGTCGCCCTGCACCAGACGCATCATTGGGAAGTCTTTCGCCATATCCGTTTCAATTTCAGCGACGACACGTTTTTGCGCCTGCGTGGGGGTGAAAGGCAGGGCGGCGAGCAACTGCTGCTTCAAGCTGTCCTGCGCCTGTAGCGGCGAGGCTTTATGCCGCTGTTCCCCTGCCCGCACGGCGAGCATACTCAGGTTATGCGCCAGCAGTTCTTCCATAATCAGCCGCTGCTGTGCTGGGTGCTTGCCGTGTTCCAGCTCGCTGAGCTGCATATCCGGCGGGGGGCGATGTAACGTGCGCAAGGCATCCGGCAAACTAATGAGCGAGCGGCTCAGGGATTCAGGTAACAACTCATCAATGTGGTTGGCATCGAGCAATGCCAATGCCTGATCGGTAAGTTTGCGGAGCGTGGCCTGACGAACACCCTCTGTGGATGGGTAAACCGGAGTAAGCGATTCTTGTAACTCGACCTGCGTACTCTCCCCCTGAACTCGATATTCAGGATGGATAATTTCCGCACCGATTTTACCGCGCTTGATTTCGCCATAAGCGGTAACGCGCTGTCCCGGTGCGAGGCTGTTTTTCATCGCGGCGCTGAAATTAAAGAAGCGCATGGTCAGCATACCGCTGCCGTCGCTGATTTGGCAGGTCAACATGCGACGGCTGCCAAAGGTGATGTCGTTGCGTAGGATTTCACCTTCCACGGTGGCATACATACCAGGAAGGAGGTCGCCAATAGGATAAAGATGCGTGCGATCTTCGTAGCGAAGAGGTAAGTGCAGCAGAAGATCCTGCACGGTTTCCAGCCCGAGTCGCGCGAGCTTCGCTGCCTGACTTGCACCCACGCCGGTAAGTGTACTCAGCGGTTGGGTGTTCAGCAGGCGGCCTTTCATCAGCACTCCGACGATTGCATCGCGGCCCACCACGGGGTATCCGCGACAATCTGACCCTGATGGTCGATATGGGGGCGAGGCAGCCCTTTACGTTTTGCGACGCGTGCCAGTACCGGATAGCCCCCTTCAAAAAGCAGGCGCTGCTGTTCTTCCTCATCCAACGGGCTGTCCTCACGCTGGTACATGCCAGCGATCTGGCGCTGACGCTGCGCTTCGTACAGGATCAGCGCCGAGGCCACGGAGACATTCAGCGATTGCACCATGCCGGTCATCGGAATGATGATATCCCGATCGGCCAGTTTGAGCGCTTCGGCTGTAATACCGGTTTTTTCTTGTCCGAGCAGAATACAGGTCGGGCGGGTGTAATCAATTTCCCGAAAATCGACCGCGTGTTCAGATAAATTGGTCGCCAGAACCTGCATGCCCTCGGCTTTCAGGTGACCAACTGCATCACCGATATTGCGATGGGTTTTCACCTGCACCCAGCTATTACTACCCGCGGCGGAGGAAACCAGCGTTTTCATCCGGCTGGTGGGCCAAATCGCATGAACCTGATGCACACCGACGGCATCCGCGGTACGGATAACGGCAGAAATGTTATGGGGCTTATGCACCTGCTCCATGCAAATCGTCAGATCCGGCTGACGACAGTTCAGCATCTCTTTTATGCGCGCATAACGTTGAGGGGTCATGACGATTAATTTCGATTACGGTTAACTTTGATAACATCCGGCATCACGCGAATTTTACGCATAATATTGGCCAGATGAACGCGATCGAGGGTGGTGAGGCGGATAAAGGCGCTGTATACGCGGCCATCCCTCTCTTCCGTGTTGATACTTTGAATATTGGAATTTGCGGCGTTGATCGCTGCTGTCAGGTTCGCCAGTGCGCCTTGATGGTTGAACATATCGACTTTGATTTCGGCGATGAACTCTTGTTCCGTCACCTTATCCCACTCTACCGCCATGAATTTTTCAGGTTCTTTTTGATAGCCGCGAATGTTGCGACAGGATTCATGGTGAATAACCAGCCCTTTACCGGGGCTGACGTGGGCGATGATTGGGTCGCCAGGGATAGGGCGGCAGCATTTGGCAAAGGAGATCATGACGCCATCTGCGCCTTTGATCGGCAACTTGCGCAGCCCGGTTGTTCCCAGCTCAGATTGTTCGTTCAGCAGATTTTTCGCCACCACGACGCTCATGGCATTACCCATACCAATTTCCGCCATCAGATCGTCCAGCGTAGCGAGCTTCATGCGATCGAGCTCAAGCTGAATAGATTTCTCAGGGATGCCGGAGATCTTACGACCGTTGCCCAGCGCGTGGTTCAGTAAACGGCGGCCAAGACTTACGGAGTCATCACGCTTGAGGTTTTTCAGCATCTGACGGATTTTGGAACGCGCTCTGGAGCTCACCACAAAGTTAAGCCACGCGGCATTCGGTCTGGCGCCTGGCGCGGTAATAATTTCAACGGTTTGGCCGCTGGTGAGCGACTGTGACAGCGGGTAAGGCTGACGATCGACGCGCGCGCCGACGCACGCATGGCCGATATCGGTGTGTACCGCATAGGCGAAATCGACGGGCGTCGCGCCAGCGGGAAGTTCGACAATACGGCCTTCTGGCGTGAAGACGTACATCTCGTCAGGGAAGAGATCGGACTTCACGCTTTCGATAAATTCAAATGAGCTACCAGCGCTTTGCTGGAGTTCTAGCAGGCTTTGCATCCAGCGTTGAGCACGTACCTGTGCGGTGGTGCTGCTTTCGCCTTCTTTATAGGCCCAGTGCGCGGCGACACCCATTTCCGCCATTTGATCCATATCATCAGTGCGAATTTGCACTTCGACCGGCAC
This sequence comes from Pectobacterium artocarpous, assembly GCF_046159765.1. Lineage (NCBI taxonomy): Bacteria > Pseudomonadati > Pseudomonadota > Gammaproteobacteria > Enterobacterales > Pectobacteriaceae > Pectobacterium > Pectobacterium artocarpous. The sequence continues at coordinate 105,855 of NZ_JBJXVK010000010.1, read as the reverse complement.
GCCATGCGGGCCAATCAGAGACGTGTGCAGCGACTGGTAGCCGTTGGCTTTAGGAATGGCGATATAGTCTTTTACCCGACCTGGGCGCGGCTTATACAGGCTGTGAACCTGGCCGAGCACGCGATAGCAGGTATCGACTTCTTTCACGATCACCCGAAACGCGTAAATATCCATGATGGAATGAAAACGCTGCTCTTTCAGGTGCATTTTGCAGTAGATGGAGTACAGGTGCTTCTCGCGACCGCTGACGCGGCAGGCGATCCCGGCTTCCGTCAGACGTCCTTCGATTTCCGACAGGATTTTCTGAATCATTTCCTTGCGGTTACCGCGTGCGGCCTTGACGACCTCTTTAATGACGCGATAACGGTTTGGATACAGCGCCTCAAAACCCAGTTCTTCCAGCTCGGTTTTGAGGTGATGGATACCCAGCCGATGTGCCAGCGGGCTGTATATTTCCAGCGTTTCGCGAGCAATGCGGCGGCGTTTGTCCGGGCGCAATGAGCCCAGCGTGCGCATATTATGGGTACGGTCTGCAAGTTTGATCAGAATGACACGAATATCCTGCACCATCGCCATGATCATTTTGCGAAAGTTTTCAGCCTGCGCTTCTTTCTTATCGCGGAACTTCAGTTTGTCCAGCTTGGAAACGCCTTCTACCAGTTCCGCAACGCTTTTACCGAAAAGCTGTTCCATGTCCTGATAGGTGGCGGGGGTGTCCTCTATGACATCATGCAGCAGTGCCGCCATCAGCGTTTCGTAATCGAGACGCATCTCCGCCAGAATGCAGGCGACGGCAACAGGGTGTGTGATATAGGGTTCACCGCTGGAGCGAGTCTGTCCCTCGTGAGCATCACGTGCAACTAAATAAGCCTGCTGTAAACGTTTGATCTGATCTTCTGGCAAATAACGCTGAATAAGCAGATTAAGGCTTTCAAAAATATACAAGGGCGACTCGTGGTGTGATTAACGACGACCTTCAGCAATCGCGGTAACCGCCTGAATCTCTGCGGCTTCCTGCTCTTGCTGTTCCTGACGGTCACGAACATCCAGAATCTGGTTGTTGATCAGACCTTCTTCGATTTCACGCAGTGCGATCACGGTGTACTTATCGTTTTCTTCAGGAACCAGCGGATCTTTGCCGCCAGTCTGGATTTGACGGGCGCGACGAGCAGCGACCAACACCAGGTCAAAACGGTTACCAATTTTCTCTACAGCATCTTGAACAGTTACGCGTGCCATAATGTGCTACTCCACAGGAAATAAAATGACTGCGCATCATACTGAAAGAGGCGTCAGTCTGCCAATAGTTTGGTGATTAATGCATCATGCCGAATCTGTTGTCTGCTCAAACGCAGACGTTCGGCGCGAATAATGGTTTTCAGATCGAGCAATGCCAGATCGAAATCATCATTCACAATCAGGTAATCATACTCGCCGTAGTGCGTCATTTCAGCCACTGCCTGAGACATACGGCGAGCAATGACTTCATCGCTATCTTGTCCGCGGCCGCGCAGGCGACGAGCGAGCTCTTCTTTTGATGGCGGCAGAATGAAAATACTGCGCGCTTTCGGCATCTGGGCGCGGATTTGCTTGGCCCCTTGCCAGTCGATATCCAGAAAAACATCAACGCCAGTCGCTAATACCTGCTCAATGGCCGGTCGGGATGTACCGTAGTAATTGCCGAAGACTTCAGCGTGCTCCAGAAACTCGTTCTCCTGAATCATACGCTTAAATTCATCGACTTCGACGAAGAAATAGTGTTCGCCGTGATTTTCTCCCGGTCGTTTAGCTCGAGTAGTATGCGAAATTGATACCTGAGTGTCGTAAAGCGGCTGAGTTTTTAATAACGCCTGAATCAGGCTGGATTTCCCGGCTCCACTGGGAGCAGAAACGATATATAACGTGCCTTGAGCCATAATGAAGTTTTATTCATGGTTACGATGGTGAATGTCGATACGCAGCAGGAGAATGCGTATATCCCCGCATTATACACGCCAATATGTCATCAGTCGCGTTACGGTAAATTCTCCGCTGATTGTTTTTTCGTTATGTCATCAGGCAAATCGTTTGCCAACGTTTGTTTTTTAGATTGCGAGGCGTGTTCCTTCCTTTTTTACATGAGTAGCAAATGATGAATCATCTTGCGGCGCGTTTGGCATTTCTCCTTTTTTCGCCTCGCATTTTCCCCTCTGTTGCTATGTACTGCGGCCATTCGCTACTGGATGATAAGAGGGAGTTATGTGGCTCAGGATCAGAGCATTTTTGATTATCTTCGTGGTTGGAAGCAGTAGTTTCCCTGTGGCTGGTGCGGTGTGCCCCGATTGGGATAACACGCGTTCCAGCAAAGAAATTGATGCATTACGTCATCAGTTAGAACGGTGGGATTACTTGTATTATACAGAAGGGAAAAGCCCGGTAGCCGATGATGTTTATGATCAACTGCGGGAACAACTAAACCTGTGGTTAGGTTGTTTTCAGCCCCAAAACGTTGTTCCTGTCCGGTTACCCGATCATGGCAAGCAGCTTCACCCTGTTGCCCATACGGGATTGAAAAAATTGTCCGATCGCGGGCAGTTGGTACAATGGATTGCCCAGCGTGAGGATTTATGGATTCAGCCAAAAGTGGATGGTGTGGCTGTTACGCTAGTCTATCAGCACGGTAAGCTCATGTCCGCGGTTAGCCGGGGTAACGGCCTGCAAGGTGAAGACTGGACGGAAAAAGTTCGCCTGATTCCGGGAATCCCTCATTTATTGACCGATGCGCCTTCCTTACTGGTATTACAAGGAGAGCTTTTCCTGAAGATGACCGATCATCGACAGCGTATTCAGGGCGGTGTGAATGCACGCTCGGTCGTGGCCGGTGAAATGCGTCGTCATCAGCCATCTTCTGTGTTGTCGCAGATGGGGCTGTTTATCTGGGAATGGCCGGATGGCCCAATGACGATGCCCGAACGTCTGGAGAAATTGAAGGAAATGGGGTTTGCCATGACGGCGGACTATACCCACGCTATTGGGTCATTCGCTGACGCGGAAAAATGGCGTTATCACTGGTATCACAACCCGCTGCCCTTCGTGACGGATGGTGTGGTTATCCGCCAGACTAAAGAGCCGCTGGGGCGCTATTGGCGTAATACATCGGCCGATTGGGCGATCGCGTGGAAATATCCGCCTGTTCACCAGGTTGCGGAAGTCACTGATGTCGTATTTTCTGTAGGGCGGACGGGTAAGATCGCCGTGGTGTTAAAACTTAATCCTCTGAAACTGGATGACAAGTCGGTCAGTCGGGTGAATGTAGGCTCTCTGTCTCGTTGGAAACAGTGGGACGTGTTGCCCGGCGATCGGGTGAGCGTCAGTCTGGCTGGGCAGGGGATTCCACGTCTGGATAATGTCGTGTGGCGGGGGACTGAACGGCCAACCATCGTTCCCCCCAGTGAGCATAATTTCCATGCTTTTAGCTGTTTTCGGTATAGTGTGGTTTGCCAGCAGCAATTTCTGGCTCGCTTAGTCTGGTTGAGTGGAGAGCACGGGTTAAATCTGGCGGGCATGCGTGACGGGATGTGGCTGCGCCTGATGCAGCATGGTTTACTGGAAGATGTGCTGTCATGGCTATCTCTTACGGAGGCACAGCTTAATGTGGTCAATGGTATGGGCGATAAGCGGGCGCGAGATATCTATCAGCGCTTGCAGTCAGCACGGCTGATGCCGTTATCTCGCTGGCTACTTGCGCTGGGCCTCCCTGTTCCCCGTTCTGCAATTAGCACCTTGGGTCAGGTGGATTGGCTCACGTTACGGCAATGGACGGCGCAACAGTGGCTACAGATCTCTGGTATTGGAGAACGGCGTGCAGAAGAGATTATGGCGTTCCTGAAGCATCCCACCGTGGTGGAATTTATTGCCCGATTAGTTCGTGAGGGCATAATAGATAAGCGGTACTGATTCTTCAGAACAAGTTGGGATCGTACTTTTTATTTTTTCGTGGATTCATTCACATAAAAGGGCCGTTTTTTCTTTTTTTCACTTAAATATAAGTGAAATTTACTAATTAAACGGTTAAATCCTATTTGCTGTTTTGCGATATAAAATGCCCGAGAGTCTGGTTATTTCCTTGAACTCAGGCATAGGGATGTTGTCGTATAGCTTCAGATAATAAGAAAGGTTTTGTTGGAGCACTTGTCAATAATGAAGTTTGTAGCATCTTTTTCGCAACCCAAATTGTCGTTTGTCCTGGCGGTCTATATTGGTCTTTTTCTAAATATATCAGTGTATTATCGTCGATTTGACTATTTTTTGCTCTCTACTGGTAACCAGGTTCCAACGTTTATTCCCGCTCTTGTCGAATTGACGGCGAGTATCTTATTTACCTTTTTCCTAATGAGAATTATTTCACTCGGGGGACGTCGTTTTTATCGGATTATCGCTTCTCTCCTGGTGCTGATTTCCGTTGCTGCTAGCTATTACATGACGTTTTTTAATGTCGTGATCGGCTATGGCATCATTGCTGCGGTCATGACCACAGATATCGATCTTTCTAAAGAAGTTATCGGTTTTCGTTTTTTCCTGTGGATGCTGGCGGTGAGTGCACTACCACTCTTTTTGATCTGGAAGAATTCGCTGCGCCATACGCTGATCGAACAGCTTAAATCGCCGGGAAAGCGTTTGATTCCTCTTCTGGTTCTTGTCGCCGTCGTTGCGCTGGTTTGGATGCCGCTTCGCTATATGGACAACATTCAGTCGGTGTCCGAGCGGGAATCTAATGTGGATTTGCCGAGCTATGGCGGCGTAGTCGCTCACTCGTATCTTCCTTCCAACTGGTTGTCTGCTTTAGGGTTATTTGCTTACACCAAGTATGGCGAGAGTCAGGATTCTTCCAATCTGTTCGATCCTGCTCAGCATTTCACCTATGTTCCGCCGAAAGGCATTGATGATACCTACGTGATTTTCATTATCGGTGAAACAACCCGCTGGGATCATATGGGGCTATTAGGCTACGAGCGGGATACGACGCCAAAGCTATCGAAAGAAAAAAATCTGGTCGCTTTCCGTGGTCAGTCATGTGATACCTCAACCAAGCTTTCCATGCGCTGTATGTTTGTGCGAGAAGGCGGTACGGAAGACAACCCGCAGCGAACGCTGAAAGAGCGGAATATCTTTGCCATACTGAAAGAACTGGGCTTTACCTCCGAGCTGTTTGCCATGCAAAGTGAGGTGTGGTTCTACAATAGCATTGAGGCGAACAACTACTCTTTCCGCGAAATGATTGCGTCAGAGAAACACAATGACGGTAAATCGGTGCAGGACATGTTGCTGGTTGATGAGGTCAAGGAGTCACTGGCACGCTATCCCAAAGGTAAGCACCTGATTGTGTTGCATACCAAAGGTTCTCACTACCTGTATTCCATGCGTTATCCTCGCAGTTATGCGCGCTATCAACCAGAGTGTATGGGCGTGGATGCCTCCTGTACGCGCGAGCAGTTGATTAATGCTTTCGATAATAGCGTGCTGTATACCGATAGCTTTATTGATAGCGTGATCGATCAGGTTCGGGATAAGAAAGCGATCGTGTTTTATGCTTCCGATCACGGCGAATCGATTGATGAGAACTACCATTTGCACGGCACACCACGTGAGATGGCACCGCCTGAGCAGTTCCGTTCACCGATGATGGTATGGACCTCGGATAAATTTTTGGCTGACACTGATAATCTGCATGCGTTTGAGCAGTTGAAAGCGCAACAGCGCGTTGGCAAAACACATCGCCATGAAGAGCTGTTTGACACGATTCTCGGCTGTCTGGGATACACGTCGCCTGACGGCGGTATTAACCCTAAAAATAACTGGTGTCAGAGACCTGCTAATTGATATGAATCACGGACAAGGACGTCGGTTTCACGCTGTCAATACAAGGGATGGACACTTTAACGGCAGCCGAAATCCTTTTGCTAAAAAGGTATTGACGCTTCAATAGGGTAGCAGTAAGATGCGCCCGCATTCGGCGAGTAGCGCAGCTTGGTAGCGCAACTGGTTTGGGACCAGTGGGTCGGAGGTTCGAATCCTCTCTCGCCGACCAATTTTCTTCCTCAGTAAAAAAATCGTTCCTCGTTCGTCTCCTCTTGTAACATCGTCTATTCACACTACTCGTTTATAAAACAGTTTGCTTATAAGAACCGTCTTTTGTCAAATTAGTCCTTTGTAAAAATAGGGTTTTGTATCGACCTTTTCTTGCATCGTTTATTGCTATATTTCCCTTGCTTTGAGTTCAGAATGTTCCCAAAAACTGAACAATAAATCGGGTGTTAATTATCCTTTTTGTTATTTATCTTTTTGTTTTCTAACGGTTAAAATAAAAACATTGGAGTTGTTTAAAAATAAGACTGACTTTACCTCGACGTATTTAAATGTAAGTTTATGTGCGCTCAACATTCGCGATATTTATATATCCGCTGTGTTGAAACCGTCTTTTTATTCAAACATGGAAGATGTTTCGATCATGAAAAAAACAACACTGCTGCTTTCCACGCTGATTGCTTGCGCCATGGGAATGTCTGTTGCTCAGGCAACACAAACGGTATCTTTGGGTTATGCTCAGGCGAAAGTCGATGACTTTAAAGATCCAAAAGGGATTACAGCCAAATACCATTATCAAGGTGATTCTGCTCTTGGCATTATTGGTTCTTTCACTTATCTGGGAGCAAAAGAAGATTATTATGATCGTGACTTCAACTCCAATGACACGACTAAACTTAAATACTATTCCTTGATGGCTGGCCCATCCTACCGCTTTAACGACTATGTCAGCGTTTATGGTTTAGCGGGTGTTGGTCATGGGAAAGTGGACTGGAAATACGATTACGGTACTTTTGCTGATTCCGGAAGTGAGAAAGAGACCCGCTTTGCTTATGGTGCCGGTATTCAAATTACGCCAGTAGCCAACTGGGCGATTGATATTGGCTACGAAGGCACGAAGATTTATGAAACGCGTGTAGATGCCTTTAATATTGGCGTCGGCTATCGTTTCTGATTGATCTGGCATAGAAAACCGGTGGACATGTTTCCGCCGGTTAGTCATTCTTCTTCCCCTCTTTATTTTTCATCATAAAGCTCTCTATCGATTTATTGCCATTGTAGTGAAGCCAGACGAGAAACGATTCATTGTCCATCGGCTTAGCGTAAAGGAACCCCTGAATATATTTGACGCCACGTCGCTGTAAATACATCAACTGTTGCTCGGTTTCTACGCCTTCCGCTACGGATTGAAGCTTGATGCGATGGCTCAGATTAATAATGGCATCAAGAATAGGTGCTTCTTCATCCGGTGATGAAATGGCGCTAACGAATCCCTGGTCTATTTTCAGGAAATCCAGCGGGAAATTTTGCAGGTAAGAGAGGGAACAGTGTCCGGTGCCAAAGTCATCAATGGCAATCATAAAGCCATCTTCACGCAGCTGATGCAGGCGCTGTATGATTTCAGGGCCGTTACTGATGAGGTTACGTTCTGTCAGTTCCAGCGTAATGCTTAATGAATGAGAGGCGATCTTCTCTGCGAAGCGGTGTACGTCTGAAACAAAATTGGGGTGATGCAAGTGCTCGGCTGCAACGTTGAGCCCCAGATGAAACCCCGGTTTTACCTGCCAACTGGCAATATCTGACGCCACCAGATCAAATACATGCCGGGTGATGGGAATAATCATACTTTCTGCTTCAGCGGCCGAGATAAATATATCGGGTCTGATCCACTTCCCATTGCTGCGTCGCCAGCGCAGTAATGTCTCAACGCCGGTGCAGGTTCGCGATTCTGCATCATAGATGGGTTGGTAATAGACGGAAAACTCGCCGTTAGCGATGCCCTTACGGATTTCGTCGCGGAATAATAATTTACGTTTTTGCCAGTACCACATCGCCGTCGTGAACAGCAAAGAGAGAATAATCGCCAGTGGCAGAAACGTGAAGAATGCCTGCTTCCAGTTTGTTATTTCTTGAGAGGCGGGGGCGGTGACATTGAGGGTTATCGGGAAGCGATTCGATTTGATTTCAAACGCAGAGGTAGAAAATAGGCCAGTACGGGGCGTAATCGCCGGGCCAGTTTGAATTGGGTGCCCGTTATCCATTTGCAGGATAAGCTGGTAATCGCGAATTTTGCTTATCGCCATCATGGGGTCGATCAGATATTGCGCATCGACCATGGCGTAAGCGCCGTAATCCATAAGAGGCATCTGGACGAAGATCAGCGCCGGGCGTTCTTTCACGTTGTCGGAGCCTGCAATTGACAGGCTCCAGCGTTCAGAATAGCGCTCTGGGAGCGGCTGTAGAATGACGCGATTCATTGGCGTCAGCGTGTTGCCAAATGTTGAAGAGCAATAGACCTCGGTATTATGGATCACGCCGATTGAGCGAAAGTAAGAAAAGACCGAACCTAGGCGTTGCAGTTCGTCGCCGATGGCGTCGCAGGGCTGACCATGAAAGGGCTGGAGACGGTCTACCATTTTCCATGCTTGTGTCGAGATATTCTCGGCATGATTCATCGCGATTTGCGCAGTGGATTCCAAATCACGCTTTACCATTAACCTGGATTCAACAAACGTGAACAGCAATCCAAGCAGCAACGGCAGCATGCCGGCAACCAGTAGCTGCAACAGATTGATGTTATGTTTGCTACGTCTGGGACTCATCCACATCTCCTTTCTGGCAGTAGAGGCCTATGTAGAGACGTCCTTTTCTCCGTAAATTAAAGGAGAGTGCTGAATAGAGGTTATTATAGTGCCTATTTGCAGAAAGGCAGCGCCTGCGCACATGCCCATGCTGAACTCCATGCCCATTGGAAGTTATAGCCACCGAGCCAGCCGGTCACATCAACGACTTCACCAATGAAATACAGCTCCGGCACCGCGTTGGCTTCCATCGTTTTGGAGGACAGCGCGCGGGTGTCAACGCCGCCGATGGTCACTTCGGCCGTGCGATAGCCTTCTGTACCGTTTGGCTGTATACGCCACTGTTGCAGGCTCTGCTCAATCTGCGTTTGCTGTGTGCTGTTGAGCTGCTTCAGCGTGACGTCCGGCAGTTGCCCTAACGCTTGCAGGCATTCAACCAGTCGCTTAGGCAGCCACTGCGCCAGCGTGTTTTTCAGACTTTGGTTTGGGTGCGCGGTGCGCTCATCGTTGATGAGCTGGGTGAGATCGCGATCGGGCAGCAAGTTGATGGTGACGAATTCACCCGCCTGCCAATAGCTGGAAATCTGCAAAATAGCGGGGCCAGATAGCCCACGGTGCGTAAACAGGATGTTTTCACGGAACGTCACGCCATTTTCTGCGGTGACGACGGTAGGCACGGAGACGCCGGAGAGGGTTTGTAATTGTTCGAGCAGCGGCTTGTGCAGCGTAAATGGCACCAGTGCTGCGCGAGTTGGGAGCACGTTGATGCCGAACTGTGCGGCAAGTTGGTAGCCAAACGGCGTCGCACCCAGGCCGGGCATCGACAGACCGCCGCAGGCAACGACCAACGATGCGCTTTGGAATGCTGTGCCGTTGCTTAGCTGGACGGTGAACAGATCGTCTGATTTCTCCACCGAGGTAACTTCACTGCGCAGACGGAGGGTGACGTTCGCCTGCCCACATTCTGTTACCAGCATGTCCACGATTTGCTGCGCGGAATCATCGCAAAATAACTGGCCGAGCGTTTTCTCGTGATAAGCGATGTGGTGGCTGTTGACCAGACTGATGAAATCCCATTGGGTATAACGCGCCAGTGCCGATTTACAAAAGTGAGGATTGTGAGAGAGATAGGCCGCTGGCTCTGCATACATATTGGTAAAGTTGCAGCGACCGCCGCCGGACATCAATATTTTCCGGCCAGCTTTCTTGCCGTTATCGAGCAGTAGAACACGCAGTCCGCGTTGTCCTGCCTGTGCCGCGCAAAACATGCCTGCTGCACCGGCACCGATGATGACAGCGTCAAACTGTTCCACAATGCATTTCTCCGATGAGTGATTTTATCTTCTTGGATTGCCACAGGCTGAAAGCCGTAAGGCGGCAAATTGTAGTGTTGGTTTTTGTTCGATACCAGTGTAACAATTTGAGAATTTTAGTAAAAATATATAATTATTTGATTTTTATTGATTAAGTGATTCCCCCTCCGATCCCCATCACAGATTAAGTCAAAAAAATGTCATATTTTGCTTTTCCCAACCCCTGCTTGTCGCCGATAATGCGCCGCGTTCATGACCACTAAATGGCCTAACGTTTATGCTACATTTATTTGCCGGACTGGATTACTACACCGGCCTGATGTTGATACTGGCTTTGTTATTTGTACTTATGTATGAAGCCATTAACGGTTTTCACGATACCGCGAATGCCGTTGCTACTGTTATTTATACCCGCGCCATGCGCGCAGAGTTTGCCGTTGTTATGGCGGGTATCTTTAATTTCTTCGGTGTTCTGCTGGGCGGCCTGAGCGTAGCCTATGCAATTGTTCACCTTCTCCCCACGGATTTACTGCTGAACGTGAGTTCGGCGCACGGTCTGGCCATGGTATTTTCCATGCTGCTGGCCGCCATTATCTGGAATCTGGGTACCTGGTATTTTGGTATTCCCGCCTCCAGTTCTCACACGCTGATCGGCTCCATTATCGGTATTGGTTTGACTAACGCGCTACTGACGAATACCTCCGTCGTCGATGCGTTGAACGTGCCGAAAATGATCAGTATTTTCCTGTCGCTGCTGCTATCGCCGATTGTCGGCATGGTGGTTGCGGGCCTGATGCTGCTGCTGTTGCGTCGGTTCTGGAACAACAGTAAAAAGCGTAAGCGTGTGCACCTGACGCCTGTCGATCGCGAAAAGCAGGACGGCAAGCGTAAGCCGCCATTCTGGACGCGCACCGCGCTGATTTTATCGGCGATTGGCGTGAGCTTTTCTCACGGGGCAAACGACGGTCAGAAAGGTATCGGCTTGATTATGCTGGTGCTGATTGGCGTTGCGCCAGCTGGGTTCATTGTCAACATGAACGCGTCTGGCTATGACATCAGCCGTACCCGCGATGCTGTTGTTAATTTGCAGGAATACTACAGGCAGCATGGCGATGCATTGGCACATGTTATCGACCTGTCTCCCCCAGTGATTCCTGCGACGGAAAACACGATTCCCGGCAACGGTCAGAAAGCGTTCCACTGTGACAGTTCGCGTGTGATTATTGCGATCGAGCATACACAGGGCCTGCTGAATAACCTGAAAAGTTACGACCAGTTAAACCCTGACGATCGTAGCCGTGTGCGTCGTCTGCTGATGTGTATCTCGGACACGATGGATCGGGTGATCAAGCTGCCAGAGACATCGGGTGAAGATAAACGCTACCTGAGCAACCTGCGCAAAGACATGTTGCAGACGGTTGAGTATGCGCCTCTCTGGATTATTGTCGCTGTCGCATTGGCGCTGTCTTTAGGCACGATGGTGGGCTGGAAACGCGTAGCGGTAACTATCGGTGAGAAGATTGGCAAGAAAGGCATGACCTACGCACAGGGCGTTTCGGCGCAGGTGACGGCGGCTCTGTCGATTGGTGTTGCCAGCTACACTGGCATGCCGGTTTCCACCACGCACGTATTGTCCTCGGCGGTTGCCGGGACGATGATTGCCGACGGCGGTGGTGTACAGGGCAAAACGATAAGAAGCATTCTGCTGGCTTGGGTATTGACGCTACCTATCTCGATGCTGATGTCCGGTACGTTGTACTGGCTGGCGTTGAAGCTGATCTAACCGTCATAAAAAAAGGCGATTCTGTGGGGAATCGCCTTTTTACTTTTTATCGACGTTCATGGTGTTAATACCGATGATGGTGTTAATAACAATTTTTATGTTAATAACAATGCTTGTGTTAGCAACAATGACTACGCTAATACCCGTGATCGTGTCAGTCCCGACGCTTAATACCACATCATCATGGCAACCAGACTGATGACGATGAGGCCGCACAGGGCGGTCGTGAGCAGGAACTGTCCCCGCACTCGCTCGCAGCGGCGAATAAATTCCGGGTCGTGGTGATCAAGATAGCGTTGTGCGTAGATGTAGCGTACCAGCCGAATTTGCTTACTTGGCTGACCATGCGATGTAAAAAACCCTCCTCCGTCAACGTATTGGTAAAGCAGCGGGTCACAGTCACGCAAAACCAGTAGTAACACGCGCAATGAAGAGTAGTACCGCGCCATATTGATGATGCAGACGATACATAAAGCCCAGAAAAGCGCAAATGTACTAATCATGCTTCCCTCCCGGTCGTTCTATTCGTCAGATAGGGTGGCGACACATTTCCCGTTACCCACCCGTGGAAGATGACAAGCGTTACGATTATCCGCGACGCAGATCTACGACATTTGTTTGCGATGTTTTTCTACGAACGAATGTTTTTCTATGAACGAATAGTTATGCCACGCGCTTGTGCACGATTTTATTGTCATTGTGGATAGCCAACAGCATCACGGCTAGCCCCGTTCTCGTGTTTCATCCCAGGGGGAGCGGACAGGCTCGTTGCCCCCTACTTGTAGTGTAGAAGAAGAATGTTCTTTTGTGCCAGAGAGGCAGGGGCAAGCGGCATGAAGGACGATTTTCGGCGAGATAATGCCCTTTCCGAAAGGAGAAGCTGCGCGATTTAACTGTGAAAAGGAGCGGTTTCTACTACACTTATCAATAGAATTAACAGGTTTAAAAACGGGTTGTGATCGACTGAACAGTCCGATAGTGCGGATGAGTGTTATTCTATAATCCGCTGTTAAGTATCAGATTGGCAGGAGAAATAGCTGCTAACCCTTAATTAGTCTTTACGGAAGGAGTCTTATTATGGCTTACAAACACATCCTTATTGCTGTTGACCTTTCTCCAGAAAGCAAAGTGTTAGTGGAAAAAGCCGTTTCAATGGCAAGACCGTACAATGCGAAAGTCTCGTTAATCCACGTTGATGTGAACTACTCCGATCTCTACACGGGGCTTATCGACGTCAATCTGGGCGACATGCAACAGCGTATCTCCGAAGAAACCCAGAACGCGTTGACCGAACTGTCACAGAATGCGGGCTACCCCATCAGCGAGACGCTGAGTGGCAGCGGCGATTTAGGACAAGTGCTGGTTGATGCCATTAAGAAATATGACGCCGATCTGGTGCTATGCGGCCACCATCAGGACTTCTGGAGCAAACTAATGTCTTCGGCGCGCCAACTGATTAATACCGTGCATGTCGATATGCTCATCGTGCCGTTGCGTGATGATGAAGATGAATAAAAATTAGCTTTTTTTGCATTTTTTTTCAGTGATAAAAGGCACGGCTTTGAGCTGTGCCTTTTGTTGTATAACAAAAGCTTATGTAACCCCCACCTTCCTAAAATGCAGAAAAACCCTTCCTATCTCATTGGATTATAAAGTTTATCTGAAAATAAAACACTTGCTTAAATATCCATCGCCAGTGCTATAGTCCCAAGGACACAACATCATTTTCACCGATCCCACAAGCTTCTGCGTGTCTAAAAATAAAGAAGCAGAAGGGAGCTTATTCGTTCAATCAGGAGCTGTTCATGGCACAAATCGTATCTCTGGCAAGTTTTCTTGATTCTGTTCAACAACGCGATCCGCATCAGCCTGAATTTCTACAGGCCGTTAATGAAGTGCTTTCTACTCTGTGGCCTTTTCTGGAGCAGAATCCTCATTATGCGGATTACAGCCTGCTGGAGCGATTGGTAGAACCGGAACGTGTGATTCAGTTTCGCGTCGCGTGGACGGACGACAAAGGTCAGGTGCAGGTGAACCGCGCCTGGCGTGTCCAGTTCAGCTCTGCGATCGGGCCGTACAAAGGCGGTATGCGTTTCCACCCATCCGTTAACCTGTCGATTCTGAAATTCCTCGGATTCGAGCAGACGTTTAAGAATGCGCTGACGACGCTGCCAATGGGCGGTGGGAAAGGCGGCTCGGACTTTAACCCGAAAGGGAAAAGCCAGGGTGAAATCATGCGTTTCTGTCAGGCGCTGATGACGGAACTGTATCGTCATCTGGGTGCGGATACGGACGTTCCGGCGGGCGACATTGGCGTGGGTGGCCGCGAAGTCGGTTTCATGACCGGCATGATGAAGAAGCTGACCAACAACACCGCGTGCGTCTTCACCGGTAAAGGGCTGTCGTTCGGCGGCAGCCTGATTCGCCCTGAAGCAACGGGCTACGGCCTGATCTACTTCACGGAAGCGATGCTGAAACGCCACGGTCTGGGCTTTGAAGGTATGCGTGTTGCCGTGTCCGGTTCGGGCAATGTGGCGCAGTATGCGATTGAAAAAGCGATGGAACTGGGCGCGCGCGTGGTTACGGCATCGGATTCTAACGGCACGGTGGTGGATGAAAACGGGTTTACCCCAGAGAAACTGGCGCTGCTGGAAGAGATCAAAAATAAACGCTATGGCCGCGTGGAAGATTATGCGCGTGAAGCGAAACTGACTTACCTCGCAGGCAAAACGCCGTGGGAAGTGCCGGTAGACATCGCGCTGCCGTGCGCCACGCAGAATGAGCTGGATCTGCCAGCGGCACAGACGCTGATTGCTAATGGTGTGAAAGCCGTGGCAGAAGGCGCTAACATGCCAACCACGATCCCAGCCACCGATGCGTTCCTGGATGCCGGCGTGCTGTTTGCGCCGGGCAAAGCGGCCAACGCTGGCGGCGTGGCGACATCCGGGCTGGAAATGGCGCAGAACGCGGCACGTTTGGGCTGGAAAGCCGAGAAGGTGGATGCGCATCTGCATCACATCATGCTGGATATTCACAGTGCGTGTGTGCAGTACGGCGGTGAAGACAGCCAGACTAACTACGTGCGCGGTGCTAACGTCGCGGGCTTTGTCAAAGTAGCCGACGCGATGCTGGCGCAGGGCGTGGTGTAATCCGCCATCCAGGGTTTACCCTTGCCGCAGAATAAAGCGTGCGGCAAGGGAGCGTCGGTTAATTAATGGCCGCGATAATCGTCAACCGATCGTTCAGCCGCTGTTTGGTCAACGCATCGGTGGCGCTGTCGCGCTGTTGCGTCAGTTCCGCCACGCGTTTCTCTCTCTGTGCGGCATTCGGCAGCAGCAGGGATTTCACGTTGATGGATTGCACGTTGCTGTAGCGGCCATCGTCTGAGGTCGGTACGCTGATTTTTCCGCTGTTGAGCAGCGATTCGACAATGCCGCGTTCGCGTTCATAGCCCTGCAATCCTGCCAGCTTCCAGCGCTGCGGCACCGTTCCTTCATACTGACCTTTTTTCACCTCGGTGAGATAACGAATGGTCAGGTTACGAATCGTCCCTGCTTCTTCGCCATATTCCACTTTGGTATCCGACAGTACCGGGAACTGCATACCTTCCAGCACGCCGCCTTTCTGCGTTAAGTGGCCCATACGGTAGCTGTTCATACCCAGACGAATCGGCATGTCGTCGGTAACCGGCGTACCGTTATTCATTTTCAGGTCAGTAATACGCTGTCCGGCGGGTTTCGTCAGATCGATGGTGTACGTCACGCCGTCGAAGAAATCATTGGTAGAATACTTGGACGCGCGGCGTTGCGGATTGAAGCTGTAAGTGACATCACCGTCCTGTAGCTGATTGAAATAACCCGCTGACCATTCCATGTATTTCTTCAGATCTTTTCCAGTGAGTTGGTAAACCGTGATCTCACCACCAGCATATTGATAGTTAAAGGCAATGTCCTTCGCGGCGATGGTGCCGACGTTCAGCTTAGGCCGATCGTTATCAATTTGCAGTGCGATAACCTGTGCTTTAGGGGCGTAATGACGGCTGGCTTCCTGGAACAGTGCGCTGATGCCTGTGTCCTGCACGTGTACCTGAGGAATGCCTTTCACGGCATCTTGCGGCACCAGATCGTGCCCGAGAAGCTGTGCGATCGGACGGTTGGCGTTGGCGCGCAAGGTGTTGTGATAAGGCTCATAGATGTCTTCCATCTTGCGGTCAGAATCCACGTCCTTAATCGCATAAGTATAACTGTCTTTGTTGATCAGCACGTATTTGCCATTCTGTTGTTCAAACTGCAAATCGATGCGCGACAGGGCGCGACCATATTTGTCCGGTTCGGTGACAATCACGCCATTTATCACCTCTTTATCCACTTTTACGTGCATATGACCCGCGACGATGGCGGCTAATTCAGGGTTTGCGCGAGCAATGTCGCCTACACCGGTTCCCGGCCGCTGGTTCTCGTTATCGATTCCCATATGGGCGACCAGAACGATAGCATCGACCTTATCGTGGATGTGCTGAATAACGGTTTTTACCGCCCCGACAGGATCGGTAAAGTTCAACCCTTTCACACGGTCAGTACCCTTGGCGAACTCTGCGGTCATCGGTGTATCCATACCGATGATGCCAATCTTCACGCCCTGCCGTTCGACAATTTTATAGGCAGGTAAGTAAGGTTTACCGCTCTCCCAAAAAATGTTGCCCGCCAGCGCGGTGCCGTTGAACTGGTCGAGAGAAGTGGAGAGCACGTTCAGGCCGAAATCGAACTCGTGGTTGCCCAGAACCCAAACGTCATAGTTCAGCGCGTTAAAACCGAGGATCATCGGGCTGGTTTTGTCATTTTTGAAGGTTTCGACAAAGTTACCCTGAATCGTATCGCCCGCATCAACCAGAATCACGTTAGGCTGCTGTGCGCGAACCTTCTGCACCTGTGTCGCGATCTGGCTCAGGCTGCCCGCCATGTTGGCAGTATCAGTGGCGTAATCCCAGGGAACGAACGTGCCGTGCAGATCAGATGTCCCCAGAATCGTAATATTTACCGGTTCCTGAACGGCCATCGCAGAGGTACTCAAACAAAGCAGAAGTGACAAAAGCGTTTTTTTCATTATGTCATCTTAGTGTAATGAGAAGTCATAGCGCGGAATTATGCGATTTGCTTCTCATTAGTGCCACAGACTTTGCAAAAGCAGCGTAGGAAATGCGAAGCAGGCTAAGTTCTTAGTCGCCGATACGCTTAGCGTCGCGGCGACGAGATTTCTTAGGCGGGAAGATAGAAATCAAAACGGTGGCTTTTGGTTTCCAGCATGGATTGTGCCGGTACGCCGGCCAGCGGCGGCGCATAGTCCGGTCGCTTCACCACAACGCGTTTTTTCGCCAGCGCGCGCGCGGGTTCCAGCAGCGCATCGGCGTCGTCATCCGCACCTACCAGCGACTGAAATACCCGCATCTCTTTCTTCACCAGCGCGCTCTTTTGTTTGTGTGGGAACATCGGATCGAGGTAAACCACATCCGGTGGCGGCGTGATATCGCGTAGCGCGGTCATACTCGACGCGTGCAGCAGCGTCAGCCGTTCTTGTAACCACGGGCCAATTTCTGCGTCCCGATAGCCACGCTGCAACCCGTCGTCCAGCAACGCCGCAACCACCGGATTGCGTTCCACCATACGTACCCGACAGCCTAGTGCCGCCAGCACAAAAGCATCGCGCCCTAGCCCGGCGGTCGCATCCACGACATCCGGCAGGTAATCTTTTTTGATCCCCACGGCTTTAGCGATGGCCTCTCCACGTCCGCCGCCAAAGCGACGACGATGTGCCATTGTTCCGGCGACGAAATCGACGAAAATAGCGCCGAGCTTTGGCTCATCTTGCTTGCGCAATTCCAGACGTTCCGCCGTTAGCACCAGCGCCATCATCGTATCAGGATCGGAAACTAGCCCCCAGCGCGCGGCCAGAGAAGATAAGGCGCCAGTATCGGCGCCTTCTTCTGCGATTAGGCAGATGTTCATCCCTTGATGCCGTAATGCGCGAGCATGGCATCCAACTGAGGTTCACGGCCACGGAAGCGTTTGAACAGCTCCATCGGCTCTTCGGAACCGCCGCGGGTCAGGATGTTATCCAGGAACGACTGGCCGGTTTCACGGTTAAAGATGCCTTCCTCCTCGAAGCGGGAATAGGCATCGGCTGCCAGCACGTCGGCCCACAGATAGCTGTAGTAGCCTGCGGCATAACCACCCGCAAAGATGTGGCTGAACGCGTGCGGGAAACGGCCCCAGCTCGGGCTTGGCACCACCGCAACCTGTGCTTTGATTTCGGCCAGCGTCGGCAGAATCTGTGCGCCTTTCACAGGATCAAACTCGGCATGCAGGCGGAAATCGAACAGGCCGAACTCCAACTGGCGCAGAATGAACAGTGCGGCCTGATAGTTCTTCGCCGCCAGCATTTTATCCAGCAGTTCCTGCGGCAGAGGTTCACCGGTTTCATGGTGACCAGAAATAAAGACCAGCGCTTCAGGTTCCCAGCACCAGTTTTCCATGAACTGGCTCGGCAGTTCGACCGCATCCCACGGTACGCCGTTGATGCCTGCGACACCGGCGGTCTCGATCTGGGTCAGCATGTGGTGCAGGCCGTGGCCGAATTCGTGGAATAGCGTGGTGACTTCGTTGTGCGTGAACAGGGCCGGTTTGCCGTTGACCGGACGGTTAAAGTTACAGACCAGATAAGCGACCGGTTTTTGCAGTTCGCCGTTGCCTTTACGCAGTTTACCCGCGCAGTCGTCCATCCAGGCTCCGCCGCGTTTGTGTTCGCGGGCGTACAGATCAAGGTAGAAGCTGCCGCGCAGTTCACCGCTTTCATCGAACAGGTCGAAGAAGCGTACATCCGGATGCCATACATCCACATCTTTGCGCTCTTTGGCGGTGATGCCGTAGATTCGCTTAACCACTTCGAACAGGCCGTTCACCGCGCGGTTTTCCGGGAAGTACGGACGAAGTTGCTCATCGCTGATGGAATACCGGTGTTGTTTCTGCTGCTCGCTGTAGTAGGTGATATCCCAGGCCTGCAATTCATCTACACCGTAGTGTTCTTTGGCGAAGGCACGCAGTTGTGCGAGTTCTTCTTCAGCCTGTGGACGTGCACGTTTCGCCAGATCGGTCAGGAAATCGAGTACCTGCTGCGGGTTTTCCGCCATTTTGGTTGCCAGCGATTTATGCGCATAGCTGTCGAAGCCCAGCAACTGTGCCAGCTCATGGCGTAGTGCCAGCTCTTCCGCCATGATTTCACTGTTGTCCCATTTGCCTGCGTTCGGCCCCTGATCGGAAGCGCGGGTGCCATAGGCGCGATACATCTCTTCGCGCAGCGCCTGATTGGTGCAGTAAGTCATTACCGGCAGGTAGCTCGGAATATCCAGCGTCAGCAGCCAACCGTCTTGTTCTTTGGCTTCCGCCTGTGCTTTGGCCGCTGCCAGCGCGCTTTCCGGCATGCCATCCAGCTCAGCGACATCGGTAATCAGCTTGCTCCAGCCCATGGTGGCATCCAGCACGTTATTGCTGTACTGCGAACCGAGTTCGGACAACCGAGCAGAGATTTCGCCGTAGCGTTTCTGCTTTTCCGGCGACAGGCCGATACCGGACAGTTCAAAATCACGCAGCGCGTTATCAACGGATTTCTTCTGCGCCACGCTGAGCGTGGCGTAATGCTCGCTGTCGCGCAGGTTGCGGTAAGCCTGGTACAGGCCGGCATGCTGGCCGACCCAGGTACTGTGTTCAGACAGCAGCGGCAGGCACTGTTCGTAAGCGCTGCGCAGCTCCGGGCTGTTCTTCACCGCGTTCAGGTGACTGACGGGGGAGAAGATGCGGCTAAGACGATCGTCGTTGTCTGCCAGCGGCTGGCATAGATTATCCCATGTAAACGGCCCCGCTTGTGCCACTACACGCTCTACCGTCTCGCGGCATTCATTCAGTGCGGATTTCACCGCCGGGACAATATCTTCAATTTTGATGCTGGAGAACGGGGGCAGGGTAAATGAGGTCAGTAATGGATTCGTCATGGGGTCGTCCTGATAATTGTGGGTGATATCGTTGCCGATCGATTCTTCATCTTGCCGTTCCAAACGGGCTACTGTGGGCAATCCGTTGAAGAGAGAAATGCGACAAAGCGGATATCTATTGCAGATAACTTACTAAGATGAGGTCAAGCGTCGTGAAAATCAATGGTGGAGGGGGAGTTGTTCGTGACCAAAGGGGCGTTTTGCGGCTACGGAGAAGCCTCATTGCTCACCTGAACTGGGGCGGTAACGCCGCGTTGAATGCGTTTTCCTGAAAATGCTTGCTATTTTTCTGCCCGATTTTGTTTTTCGCATGACCTACCTGATGTGTCTTTTTTTAATATTTCAGGGTAATGACAATGGCGATAAACAATCATGATGGCGGACGCATCGCGCATAAACCCGCCCTGGCGGTGGCGCGGGCTGCTCATCAGAGCCTGTCGACACTTAATGGTATGCAGCGCCGCCGCGTGCTAAAGGCGTTGCGGACTGGAGCAGTAAACTGCTGGCACACCTGAGCCGCTATAAACGCTATCCCGCGCAGGCGGCGAGACAGCGATTGCAGGGCGTCGCTCAGATTCGCGTGACGTTGGATCGGGCGGGGAAGGTTCTGGCTGTCTCACTAGCCAGCAGCAGTGTGACACTGCTGGATAAGGAGTCTGTCGCCTTACCGCAACGTGCACAGTCGCTTCCGGCTCCGCCAGTAGAAGTGATTGGGGATAACGCGCAGCTTACTCTTACTATCACGATCCCTATTAGTTTTGATTTACGCGAAGCCAGCCGCTAGCGAGCGATGTGGGCATCATAGTCTGCATAAAAAAATCGAATCGCATAAAGGTTGCCTTGTTCAGTAAAGAACTCTGCGACCCTCTCTCGTTCGAGCCCGTAGCGGCGTGACAACAACCCGGCCTCGAAGGCGGCCTGCTGACGGTCGCCTTTGGTTTCCGCCAGATTATGAGCATAGCCGCAGATATAGCTGCGCCGATAATTGCAGCAGTAAGGGGAGGTGTCGTTGGTAGATTTTAAAAATATTCCTGAATCCGTTGGGCGCGGTCTTTTCCTGAACAAGACGTATATACTATTGCCCTGCTTCCTGAATGGGACTGGGTCTTTGTACGGAATGGTTAATAAGGAATAACAGCATGATGCACCCGCAAGATGCTTCTCCGGCAATTGGTATCGATCTCGGCACGACAAACAGCCTGATTAGCGTTTGGCAAAATGGCGAGGCACGCCTGATACCGAATGCGCTGAATGACAACTTCACTCCTTCGGCCATCAGCATTGATGACGACGGCAGTATGCTGGTGGGCAAACCCGCTATTTCCCGTTTAACGACGCATCCGCAGGTATCGGCGTCGCTGTTTAAGCGCTACATGGGAAGCAAGAAAACCTTCAGACTTGGGGACAAAACGTTCTCTCCTGCCGAACTGTCAGCCATGGTGTTGAAATCACTCAAAGCCGATGCGGAAAGTTATCTCGGGTACCCCATCAAGGATGTGGTGATCTCCGTACCCGCCTATTTCAGCGATGAACAGCGCAAGCAGACGCGTTTTGCGGCGGAACTGGCGGAGCTAAAAGCCGTTCGCTTAATCAATGAACCTACCGCCGCCGCTATGGCTTACGGCTTACACACGCAGGCGCTGGGGCGTACGCTGGTCTTCGACTTAGGCGGCGGTACTTTTGACGTCAGCGTGTTGGAATATACGTTTCCGTTGATCGAGGTACACAGCTCGGCGGGTGACAACTATCTGGGGGAGAGGATTTCACGCAAGCGATAGTGAAAAGCTGCCTGAAAGCGTGGAAGCTTGAGGAGTCGGCGATTTCTGCGACGGATCTGGCACGTCTTTACAGCCATGCCGAAACGCTGAAATGTCAGCCCGGTTTTCCTTCCCAATCAAATGAATTCGTGTGGCACTGGCGCGAGAAAGACTGGTGCATTGTGCTGGATGATGAAGAAATCGAAGCGGCCTGGCTGCCGCTGATGAACCGCATTCGTGCGCCGATAGAACAGGCGCTGCACGATGCTCGCCTGAAGCCAGAGCAGTTAGATCATGTGGTACTGGTTGGCGGAGCATCAAAGATGTCGATTATCCAGAAGCTGGTGGTCCGGCTGTTTGGCAAATTACCTTATCAGCATCTGGACCCAGATACCGTTGTCGCCAAAGGCGCGGCGGTACAGGCTGCCTGTCGGCTACGCGAGCAGGATATTGAAGAAGTGATTCTGACGGATGTCTGCCCGTACACCCTTGGAATTAAGACCGCCAACGATAAGCAAAACGGCCTGTTTTCCCCGATACTTGAGCGCAATACGGTGGTGCCGACCTCGCGGGTAGAGACGTTTTCCACGGGGTCACCCGGACAAGACAACATCTGCATTGCGATCTATCAGGGGGAAAGCCCCTACGTCGATAACAACGTGTTTATCGATGAATTTATCATGCCGATAAAAGCGAAATCGTATAAGCAATCTGTTGAGGTGCGTTTCAGCTATGACATCAATGGGCTACTGGAAGTCGATGTGAATCTGCCGGACAGCGGCGATAACTTCACGAAAGTGATCGATCGCAGCCCGACGGGGTTGAGTGCTGAACAACAGCAGAAAAGTCGCCAGAAGTTGCAAGCGCTGAAGATTCATCCCAGAGACAATCTGATGAACCGTAACCTGCTGGCTCGGCTGGAAAAAGCCTGGGCGCAGACGCGTCTGGAAGAACGTGAGCAGATCGGCTTCTGGCTGCGCGATTTTGAACAGGTGCTGGCGGGGCAATATGCCCCCGCCATTAACGAAACGCGGCAACGTATTGAGCAGTATCTGGATGAGGTCTCTCGTTGACGTTTAGGCGGCACGCGCTGTGCCGCCCGAATCATTCGCGTCAGGTGGTTGTGGCGTCGGTTTTCTTACCCGTTGGTGGCGCGCCGAATTGGTTCCAGCGGTTAATGCTTGGCGCCAACAGAGGGAGCAACAGAAATATCGGTATCAGGATGCTAAAGACACTCATCCCCCACGGCGTACTGGAACCGATATCGTTATAGCGTCGACGCGCAGCAATCAGCAAATTGAGCACGATGAGCACCATCAGCAGCCCTTCAATATAGGGCGGCGGCGATCCTATCCAGTCGTTTGCGCGATAGAGAAAATAACTTCCCAACCCGCCCTGCATCAGGAAACCAAGACGGCCAATACGAGCGTTCGTGCGCCAGAACTGCCACCAGTAGCTCTTTTTAGCCTGTGATGCTTTGAACAGGCGTTCGCGCCGATCGGCGCATTGCAGCAGCACTTTTGCGACCAGCCTCAGCGTCACGTCTTCATGTGGGTAGGACACATGCTCGGCCAGGAACGTCTGTTCGCTGTTATCGAACAGAAAGGTGCCATTCTGCGCACAGCGCTGAATCAGCTTGCCGATGAGCGTGACCCGTTTGTCATTGGAGAACTGTTTTAGTTGTTTTTCCAGTTCATCTGACCCTTCGGTAAAGGCGGTGCGAATCGCGTCTTCCTGCTCCATTTCCACGGGAATCGCGGCTAACTGTTCAAGGTGTTGTTCGGTCTGTTCCTCTTCTCCCATAAGGGCATAAAACGCGTGGAAAAAGATCTGGTAAATGATGGGCGATGTCGCCAGCTCCGTTCGCCAGTGTTCATCATGAAGATAAAAATGGCTCGCCGCAGACTCGCTATAAATCTCTCCGCTGCTCAGATATTCCTCAATAGAGACAGGGACGTTCATCCAGCAGTGATAGTGCAGCGGGTCGATAAGATCGAGCTGCTTTTTTAGTGGTGTGACGGCATCGCCATCGCGGCATTCCGCCTTGCGAAAGCGCCGGGAGAGTGAGTGTGCAGGGTGGGTTAATGCCAGCTCTGGCAGCACCGACTGGTGCGGTAAGCCCAGACAAGACGCTGGATCGGTCATCATTAAGGCGATCAGTATCGCCTGTCTCAGCTCGTCTCTGGCGCTGAGATCCTGCGGCTTCTCCACCCCTTGTGGCACCAGAGAGGCATCGCACTCGTAGCGTGCGGACAGCTTGACCAGACAATCATTGATCGGGTCGATTTCCTCCGTATGTATGCCGCTGTTATACAGCTTGTTCAACTGATTCAGTGACAGCGGACGCCATTGCCGCAGCCAGGTTTTCGCTTGAAGGCAGGCGGAGGATTTCTGATTGGTAAACGCGCTGGGCAACTCCGCTTCTGACGGCGAATACAGCCACTCCGTGAAAGCATGAATCGCGCCGGAGGTTGCCAGCCAGGATAAACGCTGTGTTGCCTGAAACTGCAATCCCTGCAAGATCAACGCATACAGCGGCTCGTCGGGCAACGGCTGTTCCAGAATGTCCTGCAACAGGCGCTCATTCCCCACGGTTAACATGCTGGCGTGCCAATACAGCCGATCCTGAATCGCGTCCCCGCTGTGTTGCAGGTGCTGATAGATGCTTTGGAGATCCTGTTTTCCCAGTTTCCAGCGGGCATAGCTTTCTGCCATGGGCGACAGCGGCAGTTTCAGCGCTTCTCCCCAACGTATCAGCATTTGGGTGTTGTGCTGTGAAATAAAGAAACGCTGACGCGGATCGTCCAGCGCTAACCCCGTCAGATCTGGCGCTGGCGTGGTGTTAAACGACTGAATCAATAAGGGAAGCGTATCCGGCTGATGTTGTTTACACCAGTCGATCAGCCACTGCTCCGCCTGTGCATGGTGAGTGTGCTGATAAAGCGTCAGCCACAGCGTGAAGGCGTGTTCGTTCTCTCCGGTAAGTGAACACAGCATGGCGCTGAGCGAGAGCCATTCCGCATCGTGCGGGGCGGCGTCCAACTGTTGCAGGCAGTAATCACGCAGTATGGCGCTAGGGACGCCTGCATGGCTGTGCCAGCGTGCGAGTTTTTGCATTAGCGCCGGGCTGTCAGGCCAATAAATCGCGGTCGGGTTACGCAGCAGCGTGCCCAGCATCAACGCCGGACGATTCCAGTACGTTCCATTCGCCTGTTGGAAATAGAAGATAGTTTCCAGTTGTGCGGGCAGACTCAGGTGCGACAACAGGGAAAAATCGAAGAGATCGTCGTAGTCGAGTGAGTCGAGGAAGTGACGAACATCGTCGACGCCATCGCCTGACAGCTCTCCCTGCCGTTGCTGCCAGCGCAGGCGTTCGGCCAGTGTGCGGACACAGCGGGTGGAGAGACAAGATTCGCGCATCAGGCGCTGGAGCAACGGCCAGCGAATGCGATCGATCACCTCAAAAGTGTGCTGATTCAGCAACTGAATGTAGTGTTCCCAATGCAGTGGGACGAAGCGCTCGGCTGGATTGTTTAACAGCTGATCAAATGCAGCGACAAGCGTATCTGCCTCGGGATCGGCATGCTCGGCGGCTGGAGGAGCGTTGTGTGATTCGGCGGCGGCGTGTTCTTCATTGCCCGACGGTATGGGATTCTTCGCCAACTTGCAGGCGGTATCGTACGCGTCACGTAGCTGCTTAAAGCCCTCGGGGTCGGTTTCCGGGTGAAACTGCGGTATTTTTTGACGATAAGCCTGGCGGATAGCATCCAGCTCCTGCGTCGGCTCAATGCCTAATCGCTCCCAACACTGTGTGTCCATTATATTTCCGCTTCTGGTAAGGACTCGGGCTTATCCATTTCTATCGGATCAACATCCCAGTCGAGGTCATGAATCGGGCAGTCCGGGTGGGCGTAGAGCGTGCCGATTTGGTCAATGTAGTCAGGAATCTGGCTACAGTTGCTAAAAATGTAGCGCTGGCATTCCGGGTCTTCCTCATCCCAGGAAAGCCAGTAAGTGCGGCCGATCAAGAACGCGGCGTAATAATTCTCCCAACTGCGGTAATAGTAACGCGCCCTGTCGGCCAGACGGGTATGAATCCAGAGGTTCTCTTTTTCACTAATCCAGCCGTTGAGTAATCCGATGCGGCTCAGAAAACTCATGCGGCCCAGATCCCAGGCACGGATCCCGCCTTCACCGCATAGCGCCGCTGTTTCGGCCACCAGCGCGAGCGCACCCTGTGCTTCTTCCGATTGATTGGCGCAATGTTGTTGCCATTCGGATGCCGTCAGGTGGTGCCAAAGTTGATAGTCATACGCCAGACGCTCGGCGTGGCCGCTGTCTGTCATATCGTTAATCATGGAGATCAACCCTGAGCGGGAGGTAATCCCCCAACTGTCGCTCAGACTGATGGTTTCGCCGGGCTCATAGAAGGTCAGGTCGTGGAAGCGGGCGCCGTACTTGATATTGAGTGCGACCATCGGGGCGGAAAGCGCCATCAGCCAGCGCTGATATTCAGGTTCCATCAGAATAATGTCCAATTCCATCATGGTTAGCCTGCGATCGTACTTTATGTCTCTGAATATCGGTAGCTTTCAATCGAATGAAAAACGGCCATGTTTCACAATTTACTGATTTAATACGATAAAAATGGCGGGTTTGCGGGGCGGTTCGCAGGGTGGGGGGTTGTTTCGGTATTGAGGGGATATTTTCCGCCGCAGGCGGTTATACTGTCGGTTAATCGACGTTATTTATAAAAACCTCACCGGAAAGCAAGCATGTTAAGTTACCGCCACAGTTTCCATGCCGGCAATCACGCCGACGTGCTGAAACACACTGTTCAGAGCCTGATCATCACCGCCCTGAAAGAGAAAGAAAAACCTTTCCTGTATCTGGATACCCACGCGGGTGCCGGCCGCTATCAGCTTAGCGGCGAACACGCCGAGCGCACAGGCGAGTATCTGGATGGCATCGCGAAAATCTGGCAGCGTGACGACATTCCGGCTGAACTCGACCCTTACATGCAGGCGGTACGCACCTATAACCACAACGGCCAGTTGCGTTATTACCCCGGTTCCCCGCTGATTGCGCGTCAGTTGCTGCGTGAGCAGGACAAGCTTCATCTGACCGAGCTGCACCCCAGCGATTTCCCGCTGTTGCGTAATGAATTTCAGAAAGATTCGCGCACCAAAGTGCTGCGTGACGATGGTTATCAGCAGTTGAAATCCCAGTTGCCGCCGCTTTCCCGTCGCGGCTTCATGCTGATCGACCCACCGTATGAGTTGAAAACGGACTATCAGGCCGTGGTGAAAGGGATTCAGGAAGGGCACAAACGTTTTGCCACCGGCGTCTTTGCGCTGTGGTATCCGGTGGTGCTGCGTCAGCACATTAAACGCCTGCTGAAAGAGCTGGAAGCCACGGGCATTCGCAACATTCTGCAAATTGAGCTGGCGGTGCTGCCGGACAGCGATCGCTACGGCATGACGGCGTCTGGCATGATTGTGATTAACCCGCCGTGGAAGCTGGCAGCGCAGATGAAGAGCGTGCTGCCGTGGCTGCATAGCGTGCTGGTACCGGAAGGCACCGGCCATACGCTGGTGGAGCAAATCGTACCGGAGTAATACGCACGGTTGTGGTGGGAAACACGGTCAGTTTTTCCTATCGCAGCCATAGGCATAACCTTTATGAGGCGTATGGCTCTGGCGTTACACTCTAGGCAAATTTTACTCACTTAAGCATGGATACACTGATGACCAAACACTATGACTACCTTGCTATTGGCGGCGGCAGCGGCGGTATTGCGTCTATCAACCGCGCGGCGATGTATGGACAAAAATGTGCGTTGATCGAAGCAAAATATCTGGGCGGCACCTGCGTCAACGTCGGCTGTGTGCCGAAGAAAGTGATGTGGCATGCGGCGCAGATTGCCGAAGCGATCCATCAGTACGGGCCTGATTACGGGTTCGACACCACGGTGAACCAGTTTAACTGGGGCACGTTGGTCAAGAACCGTAGCGCCTACATCGATCGCATCCACCAGTCCTACGACAACGTGCTGGGTAAGAACAAGGTCGATGTCATCCACGGTTTTGCCCGCTTTGTCGATGCGCACACGGTGGAAGTGAACGGCGAAAAAATTACGGCTGACCATATCCTGATCGCGACGGGCGGTCGTCCGGTTCACCCTGACATTCCTGGCGCGGAGTACGGTATCGATTCTGACGGTTTCTTTGAGCTGGATGCATTGCCGAAGCGTACTGCTATTGTTGGTGCAGGCTATATCGCGGTAGAGATTGCCGGCGTGCTGAACGGACTGGGGTCTGAAACCCACCTGTTTGTGCGTAAGCACGCGCCGCTGCGCAGCTTTGATCCGCTGATTGTCGATACGCTGGTGGAAGTGATGAACACCGAAGGGCCGACGCTGCATACCGAATCAATCCCGAAAGCGATTGTGAAGAATGCGGATGGCAGCCTGACGCTGGAGCTGGAAAACGGTCAGTCACAAACCGTCGATTGCCTGATTTGGGCGATTGGTCGCGAACCCGCGACGGATAACCTGAACCTGAGCGTCACTGGCGTGGAGTTGAACGACAAAGGTTACATCAACGTCGATAAATTCCAGAACACCAACGTTCCCGGTATTTACGCGGTAGGTGATAACACCGGTGCCGTCGAACTTACGCCGGTTGCCGTGGCGGCGGGGCGCCGTTTGTCCGAGCGTCTGTTTAACAACAAGCCGGATGAGCATCTGGACTACAGCAACATCCCGACCGTCGTCTTCAGCCACCCGCCGATTGGCACGGTCGGGCTGACCGAGCCACAGGCGCGTGAACAGTACGGTGACGATCAGGTGAAAGTGTATAAATCCGCCTTCACCGCGATGTATACCGCTGTCACGCAGCACCGCCAGCCGTGCCGTATGAAGCTGGTTTGTGTGGGTAAAGAGGAAAAAATCGTCGGCATCCACGGCATTGGTTTTGGTATGGACGAAATGCTGCAAGGCTTCGCTGTCGCCGTCAAAATGGGCGCGACCAAGAAAGATTTCGACAACACTGTCGCCATTCACCCGACGGCATCGGAAGAGTTTGTTACCATGACACGTTAGTGTAGAAAAATCATACCAACACCGTTTAACTCTGAAAAACTGGCTTAAAAAGCCAGTTTTTTATGGTTTGCAGATCAAGGTGGTATAACTTTTACCACTTTCTGTATTGTGGGATTTGGTTAGGAAAGAAACAAATTAGTCATGCACGTAAAACTCACAAAATTCTGCCAGTCAGCCTGGACTCTTAGAAGTGCGTCCAGGGTAGCCAATACGCCAGCCATGAGTAGCAGTCGTTCCTGAAATCACATGGGCAGGAAGGCAGCAGAACCGTCGTGGTAACTGCCACGGCAACGCAGTTGCGGAAATACCTTTTTTAGTTATCCGCGCCCGATATCCGCAAGGCGATTAAAGAAACGAAAAGTGTTTCCAACGGATGACACCGTGCGGAAAGTGGTTTATCTGGCGATACAGTCGGCGTCGAAAAAATGGAGCATGCCAATCCAGAACTGGCGGCTGGCGATGAGCCGTTTTTATTCTCGAGTTTGGTAACCGCCTGAACGACCACCTTTAATCGGATGGCAATTACACCGCATTATTTACAGCGTTGGGGTGTTTTTTTATAAAATATAATCAATGAATTACATTCTTAATGTACGTTTTCGTTCCATTGGTCCTCAAACGCCTATCGGGAGTGTGAGATTCATTGAAATCCCTGTTTTAACCTGAATCCTGATCCTGAATGGGGTGCAGGTTGGGTATTTTAATATTAATGTACGCATACATTAATATTAATGGGGGATAAGCCCTCTCTCCTTATCTCATGTTTTCTTCACATAAGTTGGCATCATTACCTAGGCCGCCAACTGTTTCATCTCCTGAATAAATGCCTGAGTGGTCGGTTCTTCTTTAGCATGATGTCCCTCCTCAATCACCCAGCGTCCACCAGTCATTACGGCACCGCGTTCTTTTCAAGCGCAGTAATGATGCCTTCATCGGACACGGTTATGCTGATGTTATTTGCTCAGCCATCAGGCAACAATGCTTTTTCTGCCAACCAGACTGCCATCTTATCACCTTATTTTCAGTGTATTTGAAATGTATATACATATGCATATATATACATCCAATAGGTCATGGAGTAAACTGGCAAAGTCGCAGATGAGGAATGATTTATGGCGCGTAGTGACCGGTCAAATACGGATTTAATGGATGAGCTACCTGAACATCCAGCCCCCCTTTATGAAAGGGTAAAAAACATGATCAAAACCAATGTCCATAGTGGCGTTTGGCCGGTGAACTTTCGGGTGCCTTCCGAGAGTGAACTGGTTAGCCAGTTAGGATATAGTCGCATGACGATCAACCGGGCATTACGCGAGTTGACCGCTGAAGGTTTACTGGTGCGAATGCAGGGCGTCGGTACGTTTGTCGCCGAGGTTCGTGGGCAGTCGGCGCTACTGGAGATCAACAACATCGCCGATGAGATAGCCAGCAGGGGCCACCGGCATCACGCGCGGGTGCTGGAGCTGACCCAGTTACACGCCGATTCCCAGCAAACGCTGGTGCTTAATCTTCCCCGGGGCAGTCGTCTGTTCCATTCCCTGATTTGTCACTACGAAAATGGCGTGCCGATAATGCTGGAAGATCGGCTGGTCAATGCGTTGATCGTCCCGGACTACCTGCAACAGGACTTTACTCGCGTCACGCCAAATGCCTATCTTTCCTCCATTGCGCCCATCGTGGAGGGGGAACATATTATCGAAGCGGTGAACATTAGCCGAGTCGAGTGCGCCTATCTGGAAATTGATGAGCACACGCCCTGCCTGCAGGTTAACCGCCGTACATGGACCGGACGCCAGGATAAAAAAATCGTTACCAGCGTGCGTCTGGTCTACCCGGGATCGCGCTACCGTCTGGAAGGGAATATGCGGAAATGATCCGGCACCTGTCCTATGAGCAATATACGGAGATGTTGTGGAAAAACGGACAAGGGGTCACCCATGAAGTGTTGCGTTATCCCGACAGTGAACGGTACGTCTGGCGTATCTCTATCGCTACCATCCGTACCGACGGGCCTTTTTCCTGTTTTCCCGGTTATTTGAGAAATATCAGCGTGCTGGAAGGTGCCGGGATGTACCTGACCATTGACGGCCAGCGCAGCGCTTTCATACCGCCATTTCAGGCCAGCGATTTCCACGGCGACAGCGAGGTCTCATGCCAGATTAGCGGCGGTCCGTTGCTTGATTTTAACGTTATCTATGATGCCGCCACGGTACGGGCGGCCGTGCGTTGGATTGACGGCGGGGAGTGGACACATCACGCCGGAACACTGCTTCTGTTCAATGCCGGTGAGCCGTTGGAAATCATGGCTGGCGCGCAGGACTATTGCCTGCAACGCTACGACAGCTTGCTGATCGACGAACCGACAGCGGTTGCCCTGATGCGCCGAGCGGAAACTCGCCTGGCTTGTGTCAGGCTCAGCGCTCCCGCAACACCGATTAACGCCCGGTAAATTGCGGCGTTTGCTTGTTTTTAAACGCCGCCAGCCCGATGGCCCGATCGTCGCTGTCCGCAATCAGCGCCGACAGCGCACGCTCGTAAGCCACCCCAGCGCTAAGAGGCATTTCGTAGCTGGCATTGACCGCTTTCTTAATCATCAGCACCGCCAGCGGGGCCGCCTGGGCAATCTGTTTTGCCAGGGTCAGCGCACGTGTTTCCAGCTCTCCGGCAGGGACGATCTGACTGATTAGTCCCGCCTGGCGCGCCTCTTCTGCGCTAATGCGCCTTCCGGCCAGCAACATTTCCATCGCCAGCGATTTTCCCACCGCCCGAACCAGACGCTGCGTTCCTCCGGCACCGGGGATAATACCGATATGACTTTCCGGTAAACCCAACTGCGCGCTGCCGTCGGCGATGACCATGTCGCACAGCAGCGCCAACTCCAGGCCGCCGCCCAGCGCATAGCCGGAGACGGCGGCAATCAGCGGTTTTTCGATGCCGGCAATCTGGTCCCATTTTTCACTAAAGCCGCTGCGCCACAGCTCGGTGGACGATGCTGCCGCTAGGGTGCCGGTATCGGCACCGGCAGAAAATGCGCGCGGGGTACCCAGCAGCACAATCGCCCGTATCTCCGGTTGCTGGTCAAGATGTTTTAACGTGCTGATCAGAGCGTCCAGCATCCCGGCGGTGAGGGCGTTATATTTTGCCGCGCGATTCAAAGTCACAATGGCGACAGCCTCGTCATAACGACAGAGAATTTCACTCATTTTCGGCGTTCCCGTCCATCAGGCTTTTTACCCGCTTATCGCGCTGTTGCATGGCGGTAAGCGCACTATCGTCGGGCCATGAGTAGAAACCCGCGCCGCTTTTGGCCCCCAGTTTACCGGTGGCGATGGTCTCTTTCAGCCAGTCCGGTAACGTGCTGCTATTATCCAGCGTCGGCAGCAGGATCGCGGCGACTTTCTCGACCGTATCCAGCCCGGCGAAGTCCATCAGCTTCATCGGCCCCATTGCCGCCCAGCGCGGTGCCAGGGTGCGCTGTACGGCGCGATCAATGTCTTCCACCGATCCAATACCGGCACTCACCAGATACAACGCCTCGCGCAGCATGGCGTATTGTAAACGGTTGATAATGAAACCAGGGATATCCTGATTTACGGTGATGGTCTCTTTGTCGAGCTGCTGACAAAGTTCCCGAACCTGTCGGCAAATGGCCTCGCGGGTTTTTTCGCCGCGAACAATCTCAATCATCGGCATAATATCCGCCGGATTAAACCAGTGCATGCCAATTAGCCGCGAGGGATCCCGTAACGCGGTTGCCAGCAGAGAAATAGAGACGCTAGACGTATTAGTGGTCAACAGACAGTCTGCGGAAACCTGTTGTTCAATGGTTTGCAGCAGCCTCTGTTTCAGCGTTACATCTTCGGCCACGTTTTCCGAGACCATATCGGCATCCTCCAGGCAGGTTTCCAGCCGGCTACTGTAGTGAACCGCAGCAGTGACGCCCAGCGACTCAATCAGCGAGCGGGCCGTTTGCAGCGTCTGCGTCGAACGCGACCACAGACGGACGTTAAAGCCTGCGCGTGCCATGACTGCGGCGATACGCGCCCCCATGGTCCCCGCGCCAATGACCGCCACGTTTTTAATGACCGGCATTTCTCCCTCCGTTGGTTAGGTTAAATGACGCCCTGCGTTTGCAGTTGCGCTAAGGTTGCGTCATCCATACCAAGGATGTCGCGTAAAACGGCATGCGTGTGTTCTCCCAACTGGGGCGGGAGCAATGCCGGTTCCCCGCAGGCACCGCTCATTTTTACCGGTTGCGGCACAATTGAGATATTCCCGGCCTGCGGATGGTAGACTTGCTTAACTAGCTCGCGCTGCCGGGCATAGTCGCTGGCGAGAATCTGATCCAGCCGCAGCACCGGTGAGGCTGGTACCCCGGCAATATCCAGTAGGGACTGTGCCTGACTGACGGTTTTATCCGCCAGCCAGCGTTCAATCTCTTCGCGTAATAGCGGCTGATGAGCCAAGCGCTGCGGGTCGCTGGAAAAACGGGGATCATCGGCCAGCGCAGGCTGTCCCATCGCTGCCGCCAACTGGCGAAAGAGTTTGTCGTTAGCGACGGCGATCACAAGATACCCGTCCTGCGCGCGGTAGCTATCCATTGGCGCGCTGATTGGGTGCGCGTTGCCCAGCCGGCCGGCCGAGGGTTGTCCGCCCATCCATTGGGTTAATGAGACCATTTGCAACGTGACCATGGTATCGAGCATTGAAACGTCCAGATGCTGGCCTTTACCACTGAGGCCACGCTGTAGTAAGGCCGCCAGAACTGCCCAACTGCCGTATAGCCCGGCAACCACGTCGCCGATGGCGTCGCCCACGCGAGTCGGCTCACCGTCCGCCCAGCCGGTGACCTGCATAATGCCGCCAATCGCCTGGATGATATGGTCATAGGCGGCTTTGTGCGCTAGTGGCCCCAACTGACCAAAGCCGGAAATACTGACGTACACCAGGCGCGGATTTATTGCTTGCAGCGTCGGGTAATCAATGCCAAGGCGTGCGGTGACGCCGGGGCGAAAATTCTCGACCAGCACGTCTGCGCTGGCGACCAGTTGCTTCAGGATCTCCAGCCCTTGCGCGCTTTTCAGATCAAGGGTGACACTTTTTTTGCCGTGATTGAGCTGCATGAAGTAACTGCTCTCGCCACCAATATGCGGCGTGAAGCGGCGCGAATCATCCCCGCTGCCTGGCATTTCTATCTTAATCACCTCTGCGCCGAGATCGTTCAGCAGCGAAGCGCACCACGGCCCGGCCAGCACGCGGGATAAATCGAGCACCCGCACGCCGCTCAGCGCTTGTAATGACTCAGTCATGATTTATCTCCTCAAACAGGGCGTTTAGCTGGCGGCTCAGAACACCGCTGGCAATCAGATCGCGTAGCGCGTGCATATCCGGGTAGAGCGCGGTATCGCTGTTGCGGAACGCCACTTTCTGGCGTACCAGCGACAGAGTAAGTTCCGTCCCGGAGGATGCGCGTAGCGGTCGATGAAATTCAATGGCCTGGCAGGCGCACAGCAGCTCAATGGCCACAATATCCACGGCATTTTCTACCAATTTCATGGCCTTGCGGGCTGATGATACGCCCATGCTGATATGGTCCTCTTGTCCGGCGCAGGTAGAGACGGTATGCACGCTGGCAGGCGCGGCCAGGCTGCGGTTATCTCCAGCCAGCGCGGCGGCAACATACGGCGGGATCATCATGCCGGAATTGGCGCCGCTAGCGCCGACCAGGAAAGCAGGCAGACCACTGAGATGCACGTTGGTAATGCGATCGGAACGCGCCTGCGAGGCAGTACTCACCTGGGCAATGGCCACGGCCAGCGCATCCAGCGCCAGCGCCAGAGGTGCGCCATGGCCGTTGCCCCCCGGCAGAATAACCAGCTCATTGTCTTCGATTAAAAATACCGGGTTATCGGTAACGGAATTCAGTTCGATGGTCACAATCTGGCGGCAGTGAGCCAGTTGATCGCGAACGGCGCCGTGGATCTGCGGAATGCAGCGCAGGCTAAGCGCATCCTGTACCCGGTGATTGCGATACTGCGCAAGGATCTCGCTATCGCGCAGCAGGCAGCGCAAAATACGTGCGGTTTCCTGTTGACCGTCGTGCGGGCGCAGAGCATGCAGGCGGGCATCGTAGCCGCGCGTATTGCCTTTCAGGGCTTCCAGGCACATGCCGCCCGCCATATCGGCTACTGGCAGTAATTGTTCAAAATCGCCTATTACCAGGCAGGCCAGGGCGGTAATTTCATAGGTTCCGCTGATTAAGGCATGACCTTCACGAGGGCCAGGCGTTCGCTTGACGATCCCGGCCCGGGCTAGCGCTACGTCAGACGGCAGAAGTTGGCCCTGATACCAGCACTGTCCTTCGCCGAAAACCGATAGCCCGATGTGGGCAGTGGCGATCAGATAACCCACCGAGCCGCCAGAAGGTGACCACGGGGTAATGCGTTGATTGAGCATCTGGCACATGTGGCGCGCCAGCTCAGCGCTGACGCCGCTGTATCCCTGTAATAGCGATTTCAGCATCACTGCCATCAGGGCGCGCACCTCCCGTTCCGGGAGAGCCGGCCCCATGCCGCAAGCGTGGCTGCGCAGCATGTTCATTTGCATCAGGCCAATCTGGTCTGCGGATAGACGTTTGGTCACCAGATCCCCGACACCGGTCGTCAGACCGTAAATCACTTTGCCGTCGGCAATGGCGTGGTGAATATAGCGGCTCACATGATCCATATGTGTCAGCGCTTCAGGATCCAACATGACCGGCGTGCCGTCAGCGATACGTACCAGCTCTTCGATAGTGGTCGTCGTTCTGCCTAAAATTACGGCATCCTGATGCTGTTCGGGAGAAGAGGCGTGTGTCGTCATCTGCAACCGTTCCTTATTTGTTAAGACCGTGTTTCACCAGCCATTGATGCGCGACCTCATCAATGTTGGCGAATTCACCAAGCTGTTCGTTCATGGCAATCAGGTCTTTGGTGGTCAGTTGCGCAGAAACCTTATTCAACGTACTTTCAATTTCTGGGGTCAGCACGTTGCTGGCGACAATCGGCACAATATTCTGCGCCGCAAACAGGTGTTTCGGATCGGCCAGTGCGACAAAGCGGTCTTTTTTGATTTCTGGCGTGGTGGAGGTTAAATCAGCGACCTGAATCTGGTTATTTTTCAGCGCGTTGATTGTCAGCGGGCCGGCGACATCCAGCACTTTGAAGTTTTTGAAGTTTAGGCCGTATACATCACGCAGACCGAGAACACCTTCGTGGCGAGTTTTCCACTCGGCCGGGCCGCCGAGCACCAGTTCGCCAGCGATCGGCTTCAGGTCATCAATCGTTTTCAGGTTGTATTTTTCGGCCGTTTTGCGGGTCACCGCCAGGACATCGCTGTTTTGCGCCGTCGAGAGGTTAAGCATCTTCACGTTCTTCGGCAGTTTACTCATCAGCGAACTGGCAACATCTTCCGAGCTGTGGGCTTGATTGGTGGCATCCAGGTAGCTCAGCAGCGCGCCGCTGTACTCGGGGATAACAGTGATGGAGCCGTCTAACAGCGCTGGGATATAGACCTCGCGGCTGCCGATATTGAGTTTTTTCTCTACTGGGATATGTTGCGCTTCCAGCGCGTGAGCGTAAATGGTCGCCAGCAGTTGGTTTTCCGGAAAATCTGCTGAACCGATAATCACTTTCGTGCTCGCCGCGGGCACTGCCCAGACAGAAGAGGCGACAGACAGCATGGCGGCACTGAACAGCGTCAAATAGCGTTTTTTGATATTCATCGTATAAACCTTCTGTAATTAAAGGGCTGGACATCACTGGTTTTTGGTTCGTCGGGAAAGACCCGGCGATACCATAATTTTCTCGGAGAAAGAGAAAAGGAGATCGATGAGCAGAGCCAGCAGTGCGACAAGCACCGCCCCTGCGGTCATCTGAGCAAAATCGTTCGCCGCCCGTCCATCGATAATCAATCGCCCCAGTCCGCCCAGCGATACATACGCGGCAATGGTCGCGGTAGAGACGATTTGCAGGACAGCGCTGCGAATTCCGGAGATAATCAGCGGCGTGGCGCAGGGCAGTTCCACCTGCATCAACACCTGAAATGGTGTCAGACCAATGCCGATAGCCGCATCATGCACGCTGGGATCAACAGAGCGAATCCCGGCGTGAACCCCTAGTGCCACTGGAGGAAGCGCCAATACCACCAGCACGATAATGCAGGGCAGCATGAAGGCCAGATCCGACTCAAACCAGCTCGACATCAGGATCACCAGTAAAATAATCAGGCCGAATGAGGGCAGGGAACGCAGGGCGTTGGTGGTGCCGATAAGCAGTGCTTCGCCTTTTCCTGTGTGCCCGGTGTAGCAACCGATTGGGAAGGCAATAGCAATCGCGATAACCAGCGCCGCTGTGCTATAGGCGATATGCTGCAACAGTAAAGGAACGATGCCATCATCGCCGAACCAGTGGCTGAGATTGAAAAACCATTCAGACATACATCATCCTCTTTTCGGTTGCCAACGGCATAACGCACGGGTGGCTGCGACCACCAGATAATCCAGCACAAACGCCAGCACAATACACAATGCGATGCCCGCGATGATTGGCGTCAGAAACTGTAACTGGAATCCCTGAGTAAACAGAGAGCCGAGCTGCGGAGCCCCTATCAGCGCGGCAACAGAGACAATGCTGACGTTAGAAACCACCGCCACACGCATGCCTGAACCAATCACTGGTACGGCGAGTGGCAGATCGATCTGGAAAAATTGCTGTATTGGTTGGTAACCCAACGCAAAGGCAGATTGGCGGGTATCGGTGGAGACGGAATCCAGTCCGTCGCACACGGTGCGCACCAGCAGAGCAAAGCTATAAATCGTCAGCGCTACCACTACGTTAATCGGGTCGAGGATTTTCGTGTTCAATAGCGGCGGGAGCAGGACAAACAGCGCCAGAGACGGAATGGTATAAAGTAAACCGAACAGGTTGAGAATGATGTTTTTTACCCTCGGCATGCTATATACCGCCCAGCCGGCTGGAATGGCCAACAGCAGGCCAATCACAATCGGCGTAATGGATAAATAGCAGTGCCAGAGTAATAAATTGAGGATATGGTCTCTTTGCCCCCACAGCCAGTCAAATCTCATGATTCCTCCTCGGTCATTGATTTACAGGCATCCAGAACATCCTCAAGAGACAGCGTTCCCACCAGAGCGAGCCGTTCGTCAACCACCACTGCACGATGACATGGCGAGCTCAACGCGGAGTCCAGCAACTGGCGCAAGGTGCCGCCTTGCGGGCAAAACGTGGCGCCAAGGTTGATAGCTTCCGGGACAATCGCCGCAACCTGCTGTCGGGTGTCGAACCAGCCGCAGACTTTACCGTTGTGGGTGACCAGCAGCCAGTGCTGGGTGGTGAGGCTCCGAGCGTGGGCAGCAGGGGTGCCTATTTCCACCGTCAGTTCTGCTTGCAAGCCGGGCAACAGGTCAGAGTGGTGGAAGCTCAGTTTGCGATAGCCACGGTCGCGGCCAATAAAATCGGCGACAAATTCACTTTGCGGCGAGTTGAGTAATGCCCCAGGGGTAGCCAGTTGTGCCAGTTTACCGCCGGGTTTGAGAACCGCGACCTGATCGCCAAGTTTCATGGCTTCGTCAATATCGTGAGTGACCATAATAATGGTCTTACCCACCTCTTTTTGAATGCGCAGGAATTCTTCCTGCAATTGCTCGCGAATGACCGGGTCGACGGCGCTGAAGGGTTCGTCCATAAGCATAAATTCCGGATCAGAAGCCAGCGCACGAGCCACGCCAACACGTTGTTGCTGACCACCGGAAAGTTGCCACGGGTATCTCTTCGCCAGTTGCGGAGACAGGCCGACAACGTCCAGAAGTTCTGCCGCTCTGGCTCTGGCTTTACTTTTCACCACGCCATTAAGGATGGCAGTAGTGGCGATGTTGTCGATGATATCTTTATGTGGAAACAGCCCGGCGTTCTGAATAACGTAGCCAATCCGTCGCCGCAGTTGCACCACATCCATCAGCTTAGTGGCTTCGCCATTAAGCAAAATGGTGCCGGAGGAGGGTTCCACCAGTCGGTTGATCATCCGTAGCGATGTGGTTTTGCCACACCCGGAAGGCCCTACCAGAACAGTAATCTTACCGCTCGGCGCAACCAAATCCAGGCCATCCACCACTACCG
Source organism: Pectobacterium artocarpous (assembly GCF_046159765.1). Lineage (NCBI taxonomy): Bacteria > Pseudomonadati > Pseudomonadota > Gammaproteobacteria > Enterobacterales > Pectobacteriaceae > Pectobacterium > Pectobacterium artocarpous. Next base: position 67,039 of record NZ_JBJXVK010000010.1, on the reverse strand, counting down.
TGCCATCGTCGTAATGCTTGGTCACATTATTAAAAGTAATCATCGTCACGCCTTATGGTCATCGTTCTGTCGTACTGGTAAAACGTCCGTGTAAAATCATTTATGTATATTGTTGTATGTACAACAGGCAAATTAAATGCCATAACATTAATTTTTTATTTTTTTATTTTTTAATTTATTAAATAACAATTAGTTAATTTATTTCTTGGGAGAAGGGTGAGTGGTGTTCATTGGCTGTATTCGGTATACACAGCGCGTGGTTTTGTTGTTTTTAGGTAAAATCTATCGTTTTTTGCATCAATTTGGTGTGAAAAATAAAATATAACGCACAAAATTAGTGCATTTAAAGCGAGGGTTTTATTTTTCATTAATTTTTTTTGAAAAAATATTTTTATATTATTGTTTTTATTGGGTTTAAAATAAAATCGTCATTTTGGCATTATATGTGCTTAGCATGTATATACATGTAGGGGTGTTTTTTTAAAAAGATGCCATTTTTCAGCGAGCATCTCTCCGATTTAATAAAAGACAGAAGGTGAAGCGCATGAGCAGTGAATTTTTCCGTTATCGTGATGTTGAAATCAGGGCACCACGCGGTACCACGTTAAATGCTAAAAGCTGGCTGACTGAAGCCCCACTACGGATGTTAATGAATAATCTCGATCCTGATGTGGCTGAAAATCCCAAAGAACTGGTGGTATACGGCGGTATTGGTCGGGCGGCCCGTAACTGGGAATGCTACGACAAGATAGTTGAGACCCTGAAGCAGCTCAATGATGATGAAACTCTGTTGATCCAGTCCGGCAAACCGGTGGGGGTTTTCAGAACCCACAGCAATGCACCGCGTGTGCTGATCGCCAACGCCAACCTGGTACCGCACTGGGCCAACTGGGAGCACTTTAACGCACTGGACGCCAAAGGGCTGGCGATGTACGGCCAGATGACGGCCGGGTCGTGGATCTATATCGGTAGCCAGGGCATCGTACAGGGCACTTACGAAACCTTCGTGGAAGCCGGGCGTCAACACTACAACGGTAGCCTGCGTGGGCGCTGGGTGCTGACTGCTGGCCTCGGCGGCATGGGTGGCGCTCAGCCGCTGGCCGCTACGCTTGCGGGAGCGTGTTCGCTGAATATTGAATGCCAGCAGTCGCGTATCGACTTCCGCCTGCGTACCCGCTATGTGGATGAGCAGGCGAGCGATCTGGATGATGCACTGGCCCGCATCGCCCGCTATACCGCAGAAGGGAAGGCGGTATCTATTGCCTTGCACGGCAATGCAGCGGAAATTTTACCGGATCTGGTCAAACGCGGCGTGCGTCCAGATATGGTGACCGACCAGACCAGCGCCCACGATCCGCTCAACGGCTACCTGCCGCTGGGCATGAGCTGGGAAGAATATCGCGCCCGCGCGCAGTCTCATCCGGCGGAAGTGATCAAAGCGGCGAAGGCCTCGATGGCCGAACACGTTATAGCGATGCTTGCCTTCCAGAAGCAAGGGGTTCCTACCTTCGATTACGGCAACAATATCCGCCAAATGGCGAAAGAGATGGGCGTGGAAAATGCCTTTGATTTCCCGGGCTTTGTGCCTGCATATATCCGTCCGCTCTTCTGCCGGGGGATTGGCCCGTTCCGCTGGGCGGCGCTTTCCGGTGAGCCGGAAGATATCTACCGTACCGACGCGAAAGTGAAAGAGCTGATCCCGCATGATGAGCACCTGCACCACTGGCTGGATATGGCCAGAGAGCGCATCAGCTTCCAGGGACTGCCGGCGCGTATCTGTTGGGTGGGGCTGGGGCAGCGCGCCCGACTGGGGCTGGCTTTTAACGAAATGGTGCGCAGCGGCGAACTGTCAGCACCGGTGGTAATTGGCCGCGACCATCTGGATTCTGGCTCCGTCGCCAGCCCAAACCGGGAAACCGAAGCAATGCAGGACGGCTCCGACGCGGTTTCCGACTGGCCGCTGCTGAATGCCTTACTGAACACCGCCAGCGGGGCGACCTGGGTTTCTCTGCACCACGGCGGCGGCGTGGGGATGGGATTCTCCCAGCACTCTGGCGTGGTCATCGTCTGTGATGGCAGCGACGAAGCGGCGGAACGTATCGCCAGAGTGCTGAGCAACGATCCGGCGACCGGAGTAATGCGTCACGCCGATGCGGGTTACGACATCGCGATTGAATGCGCTAGGGAACAAGGGCTCAACCTGCCAATGATTGCGGATTAATTGCCACGGCGAAGCGGACGCGACGGCAAGGGTTCCCCTTCGCCTCTGGTGGCGCTGGCGGTGATTATCGCGCTGGCGATTCCGGCATCGCTGTATTACATCTTGCGCAAAATTCAGACCACCGACGCGGAGGCTGGTACTGCGATAACTCGTTAAGGAGAGCGACATGTATACCCTTTGGCACCACTGTCAGATTACCACTATGCAGGGCGGCCGCTACCAGCTGCTTGCTGATGGTGCGATGCTGACCGACGGCGCAACGTTATTCTGGGTCGGCAACAAGGAGGATTTGCCGGATCTGCCCATCGCCCGCCGTGTGGATTTACAGGGCCGGGTCGTCACGCCGGGGCTGGTAGATTGCCATAGTCATGCGGTATTTGGCGGCGATCGGGCCTGTGAATTTGAAATGCGCCTTACCGGAGCGAGCTATGCAGAAATTGCCGCAGCGGGCGGGGGCATCGCCAGCACGGTGAACGCCACGCGGCAGTCCAGTGAAAGCGAACTGCTGGAAAATGCCTGGCAGCGGGTTAAGGCGCTGTGTCAAGATGGCGTGACTGCGCTGGAAATAAAGTCCGGCTACGGCCTTGATTTGGTAAACGAGCGCAAAATGCTGCGGGTGATTCGCCAGTTGGGCGAATCGTTGCCGCTAACCGTGCGCTGCACCTGTTTGGCGGCCCATGCGGTGCCGGTAGAGTATCAGGATCGGGCTGACGCCTGGATTGATTATATCTGCGAGAAACTGCTTCCGGAGCTGCATCAGGAAGGGCTGGTAGATGCAGTGGACGCGTTTTGCGAACACCTGGCTTTTTCACCTTCACAGGTGGAGCGGGTATTCCAGACGGCGCAGCAACTGGGTCTGCCGGTAAAACTCCACGCCGAGCAGTTGTCGCTACAGCATGGAGCGGCGCTGGCCGCTCGCTACCAGGCGCTGTCGGCGGATCATCTGGAATATTTGTGCGAAGAAGACATTGCCGAGATGGCTCGCCAGAGAACGGTGGCCGTGTTGCTGCCCGGCGCGTACTACTTCCTGCGTGAAAAACAGCTTCCGCCGCTGGAACTGCTGCGCCAGTACCGGGTGCCTATTGCCCTCGCCAGCGATTTAAATCCCGGCACCTCGCCGGTGTTGTCCCTGCGTCTGATGATGAATATGGCCTGTACTCTGTTTCGCATGACGCCAGAAGAGGCGCTGGCCGGGGTGACGCTTAACGGCGCGAAGGCGCTGGGGCTGGAGGCGGTTTGCGGTTCTCTGGAAGCCGGAAAAGAGGCCAGTTTTGTGGTGTGGGATATTGACCATCCGGCGGAACTGAGCTACTGGATGGGGGGCTCCCTTTCGAAACAGGTGATTTATCAAGGTAAGGAGGTTTATCGTGATTAAGGCGTTTGATTTCCGGCAGGGGAACCTGCCGCTGCTGGTTAGCATGCCCCATCCAGGAACGTTATTAACCCCAGAGGTCGCCCGTGGCCTTACGCCCAGGGCGCAGCGTCTGGAAGATACTGACTGGCATATTCCCTTGCTTTATCAGACCATCGCGGACATGGGGGCCAGTACGCTGTGCGCCCGCTATTCCCGCTACGTGGTGGATATCAACCGCCCGGCGGACGATAAGCCGCTTTATAGCACGGCGACTACCGGGTTGTTTACTGATATCTTTTTTGACGGCGAAGCCCTGTTTCAGCCAGGAGGTGCTCCAGATGAAGAGGCGAAGGCCGCGATTTTGGAAAACGTCTGGCAGCCTTATCATCAGGCGTTAGCTGATGAACTGGTGCGTCTGCGTGAGAAATTTGGCTATGCTCTACTCTGGGACGCACACTCGATCAAATCCGTGGTACCGCGGTTGTTCGAAGGGCGTCTGCCAGATCTGAACTTCGGCACGGCCGATGGTGCCAGTTGCTCGCCATCACTCAGCCGAGCGCTGCTGGCAAGCTGCGAGGCGTTCCCGAACTACAGCCGAATACTCAACGGCCGTTTTAAGGGCGGGTATATCACTCGCCACCACGGCGATCCCGCGAACCATATTCATGCGGTACAGATGGAAATGTCTCAGTGCTGCTATATGGATGAAGAGAGCTTTGCCTATCTTCCTGAGAAGGGTCGGCAGGTGCAACGCCTTTTGGAGAAGCTGATTAATACTGCATTACACTGGGGGAGGGAGCAGTACGGTGCCTCCTGAACGTTACATTTTTCCCCTTCCCCTTATCTGCCGGCATCATTGGGTGCGCAGATGAGGCAAGGGTCATAAAATCCAGCAGAATGGCTTAGTCCGTCTGCCCGGTTAGTTGCCGTTCTGGGAAAATAAAAAGCTGAAGGCCTTGGTTCATGGTTAGGAAACTGGAAAGGCGTTTTAAAAATATCCTTTCCATGAACTATGCTGTCGGAAGCGCAGTGGCGGTGCACAACCTGGACTCTTAAGGCGATAAAGTTTGATGATGTACTGTGGGGGGCGAACGCTCGCTTTTTTCACAATAAAAACAGTCTGGGAAATGTTATCGCGATTAAGCAGCAGTTCAAACATCTCTACCTTCAGATGTCAGAGTGGTATTGCGAAGGCGGTATCCCTTCCAGGCTTCATGATGTGGACATCGATGCAGAACTGCACAAAGATAACCACTGCGGGATACGAGCAAATAGCCCGTAAATACGTCCTGGTTTAAAGGCATTGGAGTCCTGTCAGGAAGCCATGGCAAAGACATCATGAAGATGCGTAGTGACCTCCCACTAATTTATAGGATATGGGACAGCCTCATTCGCTCACTCGCCAGATGATAAACGCCACTACGCTCACGTTTGTCTACCGCCACCACGGCGATAACCAATATGTGGTCAATGACTTCGTAAACCAAACGAAAGCCTGACGTTCGGAGCTTTATTTTGTAGCAATCCTTCATCTCCCGTAACTTTGCCGAAGGAGCATGGGGATTTTCGCAGCATTTTTTTAGTTTTTTGGCGAATTGCTGTTGGATAGTCGTATCGAGTTTGAGCCATTCTTTTAGCGCCTCTTCCCTGAATTTGACGCGATAGTTCATAGGAAACTATCCAAATCCACCTCAACGAGCGGCTGGTTTTTTCGTTCACCGATCAGCTTAATCAGCTCCTGATCGTCCAGCGCATCCAGCATTTTTTCGTAGAGACCCGCAGGAATACAATAAAACGCCGGCTGGTTGCGGTTCAGGATAGCGACAGGTAGGCCGCCGCCAGCGTTGACCGTCGCCATCGGGCTCTTTTTCAGTTCACTGACGCAGGCACTGGTATCACTTAATATAATATTCGGCATGATAGACCTGTAATGACGGGTTAGCAGGTCTTTAAAATAAGTAAGCCAAGACCTGTTAACACGTCTTTTGATGATTTTTTGTGCCTGTGCCGAATAGCTTCCTGCCACGGAATGGAGAAAATGCTGCTTTTATCACGGCATTTACTTGAATGGTGATAATGATTATCGTTAGTGTTTTGTTTATGGTAAGTTGCATCAAATGGGTTTGATCCCGCTGACTGATTTTTCCTTACAAAACATACGGCTTTCTTACTATGTCTTCAGCTACCCGTACAACGTCTTCAGCCTATCGGTTGTTCAACTTACGCTTAGAGAGTAAGACGCTGCTCTCGCCTTCATTAGCTCGCTGTGTGTTTACCGGGCCGGAAGTGCGCCAGATGAAACTGGACGCGCCGGATCAGCGTATCAAGCTGCTGTTCGCCAGTGAAAGCGGGGAACTGACGCCGATGGCTGTGAGCGATACTTGGTATCAGGACTATCTGGCGCTACCGCGCGAGCGTCGTCCGATTTTACGTACCTATACGCTGCGCTCCGTCTCGCGTGAGTCACAGCAGGCGTCGATCGATTTTGTATTGCACGGCGATACCGGGCCAGCCTCAAGCTGGGCGAACCACGCCAAGCCGGGCGATACGTTACAGATTGTCGCGCCCAACGCGGAAGCCGATGGCGACAGCGGCGGCTATGAGTGGGCACCGCACGATGGTGTTGAGCAGGTGCTGCTGATTGCGGATGAGACGGCGCTGCCAGCGGCAATGGGGATTCTCGAACTGTTGGCGACCCAGCCTTCTCCGCCGTCGGTGCAGGCTTTTTTTGAAGTACCAAAAACGGCGGACTGCGTAACGTCGGGAAACTTCCCGTTTACACAAATCCACTGGTTGCCGCGTGAGGAAACGGGCAGCGCGATATGGGGCGAACGCTTGCTGGCTGCGGTGCAACAGGACGTGAAGATCCCCGCCAGCGCCTGTACCAACCGTGATGAGATCGCACAGGAGACGCCGGAAGATGAACTACTATGGGAGCGGGCAACGGCGCACCGTCCGTTTTACGCCTGGGCGGCGGGGGAATCATCTGCCATCAAACGGCTGCGCCGCTACCTGCTGGACGAGCGCCACCTCGATAAAGAAACGATCAACTTTATGGCCTACTGGTCGCGCCGCTAAAAGAAAATGTCAGGAGGGCGATTCCCTCCTGCGTTTATTTCCCCATCGTCCAGTGGAGAAATGCATCAAGACTGGGAGAAATGGCTATTTTTCTGTCTTCGTTACGTCCACAGTTGATCACCTGTCCACGGGTGCCTTGTACATCGGGATCCAGATCGACAGCCAGATAGTTACCGCCCCAGTTATACGCGAAGGGAACCCACAGTGTTTTGTGTCATACGTTTCCCGTAGTGCCAGCAATACAGCGCGAGAAAATCATTCGGCACTGCCACACCGACTGTATGTAGGCACGGACTCGTTTTGCGTTGCGCCGGGGTTTAGATCTTCTGCTACTTCAGGCAATTGATTGATTAACCAGCTTTCTAGATCATTGAGTCTGCGCGTCTCATTTTTCGCTGTCGTTGTGTGCTGTTGAGTTGTATGGCCTGACTGAAAATAAGGGGGGTCATGCCCTATCGTATAGTCGGCAGAGATCGCTAATAAGCTAGTGTGTTAGCTAACTTGCATCATTCTTGATGAGGATAGCGCATTCTGTGGTTTTCCTGTTGGCGTGATGAATCACCGTGACTTTGACCGAATCGCTGATGGCTTTTACGTTTGCCGCGACGTGCCCGCTGTTGCGTTTTCTGCGTCGCGGCTCGGTCGTGAAATGGATGGACCGAACGACAGGTGTTGTCTTTCTGGCCTTCGCCGCGCGCCTGGCGCTTTCCCGGCGGTAGGCGGCATGAGTTACGTATCGAAATTATCGACAATCCCCCCAGACATCAAATCTTGCCGAACAGCAGTGCGATGAGCGTCAGAATCTCTTTGCTGAGCGGCTGCCCTTTCTCTTCGGCTAACAGATAGAGCGGGGTGGTGCGCCTTTCCCCTTGCTGTAACGGCAATATTTGTAATTCACCCCGATTGAGGTGATCTGCAATCCGCGCTTCTGGCAACCAGCCGTAACCCACTTGATGTAAAACGGCCTGTGTGGCCGCTTCAAACGTGGTGAATGTCCAGCTTTCGGCAGAAGAGGGCTGCGTATGCGGCGTCGCGCGCGTCACAATCTCTACGCAGGGGTAGCGAGACAGTGCTTCATGGCTTAACGGCGTGGGGAGTGAGAAAAGTGGATGGTGGCAGTGTGCGACAGCGATGAAATCAACGTTCATCAGCCATTGTCCGGCGATGCCGTCGAGTTCACGCGATGTGATGACATAAATATCCGCCTCGCGTGCTTTCAATTGTTCCGGCGTTTCATTACGCAGCACTTCGGTCAGGTGGATACGTGTGGCCGGATGCTGTTTTTGAAAGGCGCTGAGCAACTGGAATAGGCGATCTTTGGGGAAGGTACTGTCGACAACCAGATTGATGCTGGCCTGTTCGCCCATTTTTAGAGAGTGGGCGCGGGTTTCCAATACATGAATGGACCGTATTACGGGTCGCGCCTGTGCCAGCAGGCTTTCACCCTCTGGCGTCAGCTCGGCTTTGCGTCCGTGGATGGTGAGTAGCGCGATGCCCAGTCGCTCTTGTAACAGAGAAAGCTGGTAGCTAACTGAAGACTGGCTGCGATGAAGCGCATTTGCCGCCTGCGTATAGCCGCCCAAATCAATCACCGCCTGAAGGATTTCCCACTGTTCCAGCGTCGTCTTTGCCATCATTGTTAATATATCTAAATATTGAATTATTTACCCATAAAAATAGCATTATTAATCGAATTAATAAAACTATAGAGTGAGTTTACCTACTTCAGGAGAACTATCATGCCATCATTTAATCAACACGATCTGAGCCATTTTGTGGGAAAACATCTGGTCTATACCTATGATAATGGCTGGAATTACGAACTGTATGTCAAAAATGCCAACACCATAGACTACCGTATTCATAGCGGTCTTGTTGGCAACCGTTGGGTGAAGGATCAGCAGGTGTATATCGTGCAGGTCGCCCGCGAGGTTTATAAAATTTCATGGACAGAGCCAACGGGGACAGACGTCAGCCTGATTGTTAACATTGCCGATAAGCTCTTTCACGGCACTATCTTCTTCCCGCGTTGGATCATCAATAATCCAGAGAAAACGGTGTGCTTCCAGAACGAACACATCGCTGAAATGGAAGCGTATCGCGAAGCGGGCCCGGCGTACCCTACAGAAGTCATTGATGAGTTCGCCACCATCACGTTCATCCACGATTGTGGAGAGAACAACAATGATGTCATCAACTGTCCTGCCAGCGAATTGCCTGCGGATTTCCCTGCCAACCTGAAAAAATAGGCAGCAACAGGTGGCACGGATGCCGTGCCGCCCGCTTGCGCAGGCATTGGGTTAATGCTCCGGCCAGAACGGTTCGCCCAGCGTTAGCATCAGTCGGTTGGCCCATGAGAAGAAGGCGGCTGACTGCACCACATCGACAATTTCCATTGTATCCAGCCTTTGTTCTTGTAACTGCTTCAGATCGTTGGCGTTGACCTGCGCGGGTGTGGCGGAAAGGCGCGCTGAGAAATCAATAATCGCCTGCCAACGCGGACTTTGGCCGATGCCCAAATCGCCACCGGGAACGACATCCAGCAGCCGCTGCACATCGCTATCCTGTTTGGAAAGCTGGCTGGCTTTACGCGCGTGTACCGAGGCGCAGTAAATGCAGCCATTGACCTTGCTGGTGACGGCGGCGATCAGTTCGCGTTCTTTGCGCGGCAGGCCGCCAGCGGTATAGAAAATCCCTTTATCCGTCAGTGTGCGCTGTTCCAGTACCGGGAGATTGCGGCCTAGCAGACGAAAATAGTCGGAATCGGTGTGGCCGAAACGCGCCAGAATCGCCTGCTCATCCGCATTAAATTCGGCCAGCGGTTTGGGGGCGATCCACGGTTCCCAGCCCAGCTCTGCCTGAGTAAACGCCTGCGGTGCAGATTTACCACTGTGCGTCAGCGGTTGCGTATGCCACTGACCCGCGACGGCGGCCTGTGAATGCGGCTGACTGACGCGATGGCCGGCAATCAGGCGATAGCCGCGCAGCAGCCGGCTTTGAAAATTCACAAATGCGATGAGCTGCGACAGCGTCACGATATCGTTTACCGACCAGCCCGCCTGCGCCAAAGCGCTGACATGGGACGCTGTGGCCTGCACGGGCGTTTTCGTCAGGCGTTCGGCGTGATCCAACGCCAGTTGTAGCGCGGGTGTCGGCGTGGGTTCCGGGAAGTCTGCCAGTCGCTCGGTATAGAAATGTTGTAGCTGCTCATCCTGCTGCCAGCCGCTAATCTTTGCGGCAAACCAGAAGCGCAGCGATAGCGGCAGTGTCGCATCGTCTGCGGTGTTGGCATTAAACAGCGCATCGTAGCTGCCCTGAGTGTGTCGAGTTGCTGCATCGCGGGTTTTTCTGGCTGCGGCGAGGGCGGAGTCCGGGCCGATTTCGGCCAGTGCATCCAGTACGTCAGGGGTGTGTAACGTGTTAGCGTGCGTCATGCGATCTCCTGCCCAAGCGGGCTTTTTTGTTTTACGGCGGGCTTCCAGCCCAAAGCGGGGGCGACCTGAGTCGCAATCAGTTCAAGTGAGCGTAGAATCAATGCGTGCGGCGGGTCGATGGAGTGCACCTGGAATGTCACATCGGTCGCACGCTCCAGCGAGCTGTCTGCCCGAAGTGACGTGATAACATCCTGGGCGGTGCCGACATGGCTATCGAAGGAGGCAATCAGCGCCTCTACCGAGTCGTGAGGAATCGGTCGGAACGTGCCGGAACGGGCGGCGGAGCGGTTAAGCCCTTTTTCTGCCAGACTCAGTGCCAACTGGCGATCGTCAGCCACGAAAACGCTGCGCGAGCTGAGGATGCGCGGTGCGACGCCGGCGGGTAACGCGGCCAGATAAGCATCGATCATTGGATTTTGCAGGTCAGCCAGCGTGGCGTCCGGGAAATGCTCCGGGCGCGGCTGGGTGCGAGAGAGCATCAGACCATCGCCCGCTTTACCCGCTCGCTCTGCGCCTTCAATGGAGAACGTGGCTTGCCAGACGCGTTTATCTAAATGTGGCGCAGCAGGATAGAGCTGATTACCGTCTTCACTCAAGGCTTCTCCCCGCCACGCGGCACGCAGTTTCTCCAGATGTCGTCCGAGGATCTGGCCGCGCTGTGCACTGTCATGGCCGAACGCGGCAAAGGAGGATGGCGTACCGCCAGAACCCACGCCGATCTCTAATCTGCCGTTGCTGAGTAAATCGAGCACGGCGGTATCTTCCGCCACGCGCAGCGGCTCTTCCATCGGCAACGTAATTACGCCGGTGCCGAGTTGGATGCGGTGCGTGCGTGCGGCAACCAGCGCCAGAAACACCAGCGGTGAAGGTAACCCGCCTTCATCGGCGTGAAAGTGGTGCTGCGCGACCCAGGCGCTGTCGAATCCGAGTTGTTCGGCTTTGACGATCTGTTCCGTCGCCAGCCGATAGCGCTGCTGAGCGGAAGCGTCATCCAGCAATCGCGTGAAAAATCCCAGCCGTTTCGTTGTCATTCTACAGTCCTTGGTTTAGTGCCATTTTTTCAGCGTGAATGTGTTTCAGAGTGAATGTGGATTCAGTACGAATGTGAGAGTGATGCGAATGGGCAAAAGCCGGATGTTGCTGCCCGGGGATGGCCTCGATGAGTTCACGGGTATAGCGATGTTCGGGCTGGGCGAAGATCTGCTCCACCGGGCCGGATTCAAGCTGCTTACCGTGGTAAAGCACGGAAACGGTGTCGGCGATCTGGCGTACCACCGCCAAATCGTGTGAGATGAACAGATACGTTAACCCGAGTGATTCCTGTAATTCGGTCAGCAAACGTAGAATCTGTGCCTGCACGGTGACATCCAGCGCGGAAACGGCCTCGTCCAACACCAGTACCTGTGGTTCCAGCACCAGCGCCCGGGCGATAGCAACACGTTGGCGTTGGCCACCGGACAACTCACGCGGTTTGCGTGACAGCAGCGCGGCTGGCAGGGCGACGCGCTCGAACATCTCATGAATTTTTCGCTCCCGCTGCGCGGCGGTATGGCGATTAAAATTGCGCAGTGGTTCTTCAACGATGTCGTACAACTGCTGTGACGGATCGAGTGAGCCAAAAGGATTTTGATAGACCAACTGAATTTTCTGCCGGAACTGCCGTAGCGCTTCACCTTTCAGGTGGGTGATATCGGTGCCGTCGATCAGGATGCGCCCGGCACTGGGGTGATGAAAGCCGAGCAGACTGCGCGCTGTAGTGGTTTTACCTGAGCCGGATTCGCCGACAATAGCGTGTGTTGTGCCGCGCGCCACGCGGAAAGAGACGTCATCTACCGCCCGAAAGTATTCCCCTTTACGGCCTGACAAGGGGAAGGTCTGCACCAGATTTTCAACCGAGACAATAATGTCAGATCCCGATGTATTGTTGCGCGGTGGACGCGGCGTTGGGTTTAGCGACGGGACGTTAGCCAGCAGCGTACGGGCATAGTGGCTTGAGGGCGCGCTGAGTACCTCAAGCGTAGGGCCTTGCTCCTGAATATAGCCGTTCTGGAAGACCAGAAGCCGATCGGCACGCTCGGCCGCCACACCCAGATCGTGGGTGACGAACAGCACCGCTGTGCCATTTTCGCGTCGTAGTTCATCAAGCAGATCGAGAATACGTTTCTGTACCGTGACATCCAACGCGCTGGTGGGTTCATCGGCAATAATCAGCGCGGGTTTTAGCGCAATCGCAATCGCGATCAGGACGCGCTGTTTCATGCCACCGGACAGTTCGTGCGGGTACTGCTTTGCGCGCAGTTCCGGCTGGTTTAGCCCCACGCGCTCCAGCAGGGCCAGCGTTTTCTGGCGGGTAGTCTGGCGATCTTCCCGTTGATGAATCCGCAGAATCTCGTCTACCTGCTCACCGATGGTCTGTACCGGATTCAGGGAACTGGTGGGATCCTGCGGGATCAGACTGATCTGCGCGCCGCGCACGCTGTCCAGTCGCTTCTGCGACCAGCCGCTGATATCTATGCCATTGAGCCGAATGGCACCGCGCGTTAACCGACCATTTTCGGCCAGCAAACCGATAACCGCCTGCGCGGTGGTGGTCTTCCCTGAACCGGATTCCCCGACCAGCGCGACCACTTCTCCAGATTGAATATGAAAAGAGACGCCTTCCACCACGGTCTGCTCACGATCGTCACTGCGGTAGGTAATCGTAACGTTTTCCAGAGCCAACACGGGCACTGCCGCGCCGGTTTGTAAGCTGGCTGACAGGCTCATCGTGCCGTTCTCCTGATTGACTGGCTGATGCGGTTAGCGGACAGCACAACGAGTACCACCACCAGACCGGGGAAGGTGGTTAGCCACCACGCGGTGGCGATGTAGTTACGACCCTCGGCGATCAACAGGCCCCATTCCGGTGTGGGCGGCGGTGCGCCGTAGCCGAGGAAGCTGAGTGTGGAGATGGCCAGAATCGCGCTACCGAATTGCAACGCGGCAAAGGCGAAAACGGTGGTCAGTGAGTTCGGCAGAATATGCCGCCATAACACGCTGAAAAAGGTGCCGCCGCTGCCATAGGCGGCTTCGACATAGTCGCTGTGGCGCACGCGCAGCACTTCTGAACGCACCAGACGGGTGAAGCTGGCGACGGAGGTGACACCTACGGCAATCGCGGCGTTAACCGTGCCGAAACCCAACAGGATGATGACGCTTAATGCCAGCAGCAGGCCGGGGATGGCCAGCAACACATCAATGCTGCGCATCACAACGCTATCCAGCCAGCCGCCAACGGCACCCGCCAAGAGACCGAACAGGCTGCCAAGTACCAGACCCAGCCCGACGGCGATGACCGCACCAGAAAGTGAGTGCACCGCGCCATAAACGATACGTGCATAGAGGTCACGCCCTAGCTGATCGGTACCGAGCCAGTAGTCTGCATCGGGTGCCAGCCGCTGTGCGCCCGCGATGCCTTCCGTCGGGCTATAGCTGGTAAACCAGCCGGGGAACAGCGCCCAGAGTGCGACGGTCAGCATAACCAGCCAGGCCAGAACCAGCCCCGGCTGAAAGGTGTAGCGACGCAGAAGCGGCCGCTTGCGCAGAAGAGGAAACGTGATTTTTTCCAGTTGTACGGTAGTCATAGCGTGGCTCCTGGCGTGCTTTTCAGGCGCGGGTCAAGAAGGGGATAGAGCAGGTCGACGGCCAGATTGACGACAACAAAGGCGGCGGCGGAAATCAGTACGATGGCCTGTAGCACACTGCTGTCCTGATAGTTCACGGCTTCCTGCGTCAACTGACCAAGCCCGTTAAGGCCAAACACGGTTTCGGTAATCAGTGCCCCCGCAATCAGCTCGCCCAACAGCAGACCGGCGATGGTCAGCGTGGGCAGCATGGCGTTACGCGCGATATGTCGCCAGAGCACGCCGCTGCGGCTGGCCCCTTTGGCGCGGGCGACGGCAACAAACGGCTGGGTTTGTACCTGATCGATGCTGCGCATTAGCACCTGAGCCAGCGGGGCGGAGATCGGTAGCGCCAGCGTGAGAACGGGCAGAATCAGGCCTTCCCATTCGCCAGGGTTAATCACCGGAATCAACCCCAAACGGAAAGAGAAGACCTGAATCAGCACGATGCCCAGCCAAAAGGTCGGCACGGAAATAAACAGCGACGGTAGCGATTGCAGCGTGCTTCGTAGCCACTGGAACGGTGTGAGCGTCGATAAGAATGCGAGAGCAAATGCCAGCAGGCCAGCGGCAATAAAACCCAGCACCGCGAGCAGCAGCGTCGGCGGCAGATTCGCGGCAATCAGTTCGGTGACTGGCACGCCCGCCTGAAGAGAGAGGCCGAGATCGCCACGCAGTATCTGGGTTATCGCATGAAAATACTGCGTGAGTACCGGCGTATCGGCGCTGTAAGACAACCGCAACTGCGCGATCTGCTCGGCGCTCAGACCGAGCTCTGGGTTTTGAAACTTAATCAGTACGGCATCACCCGGCATCGCCTGAAGCAGGATAAAAGACAGGGTGAATGCCGCCCACAGGACGAGCAGTGCCTGACCGATGCGCAGTGCCAGATATCGGTTCATGATGATCTTCTCCCCCCTTCTTCTGTGCTACTTATCCAGCCAGGTGTTGTAAAAGCTAGGGCGGCCTACGGCTTCAAACGCGATACCTTTGGTGGTGGGCGCACCAGCAAACACCTGGGGTTCTTCAAAAATAGGGATGACGTAAGCCTGATCGATCAGGTAGTTTTGCACCTCTCCCACCAGAGCCAGTCGCTTGCTGCGGTCGGTTTCCGCGGCGATGCCATCCAGCAGCGTATTCAGATGTGCATCCACAAAGGTGCTCACCTTGTCGCTGGAACCGCCTTTTTGCAGCAGGACATTACGTACCGTCGGGTAATACTGGCTTTTCAGCACGTCTGGGTCGGCACGGCCAACCATTGCCGGTGCCACGCCGGTTTTCAGTGGATCGAGGCTATCGACGGTTTTGCTGCCTGCGTCACCCGCCAGCACGTTCAGCTTCACGCCGACTTTTGCCCACTGTTGAGAAACCAGTTGCAGGGTTTCTTTGTTCTGCGGCTGTGGCAGCGATTCATAAGCCGTGAGTTCCAGCGTTTTGCCGTCTTTTTGCCGCAATCCTTGCGAACCGGTTTTCCATCCCGCTTCATCTAGCAGTTTGTTGGCCAGTGCGGGATCGAAGGCCAGCTTGCTGGAGAGATCGACATAGCCGGCGGCGGTTTTAGCCAGTGGTGAGGTGGCCTGTGGGTAGTTGTCAGAGAACAGCGTATCAATGATCTCTTTGGTGTTGGTGGCGTGCAGTAGCGCTTTACGCACGCGAATATCAGCGACCAGTGGGTTATCCGGGCGGAAAACCACGCTGTTATTCACGCCGCGTGTCGGTGGCGCATAAAGATTGAAGCCCTGACTTTGCACCCGTTTTTCATCGTAGGCCTGGATCTGACGAATGAAATCCGCCTGACCAGATACCAACGCGCCAATACGCACGCTGTCTTCCGGGGTGACCAGATAGGTAATGCTGTCCAGATAGGCACGTCCCTGATGCTTCGATTTAACCGGTGCCCAGTTGTAATCCTTACGGGCGGTCAGTTTCAGCTCGCGCCCCAGCTTCTCGCTGCTTACCACGAATGGGCCAGAGCCGATAATGTTCTTGGCATTACCTAACTGATTGAAATTGCGCTCAAGCGTACTGAGCGAAACCAGACCGGAACCGATGGCCGAGGTGCCTTGCAGGAAGCCTGGAGATGGCTTCTTAAAGTAAAACTTCACGGTGAGCGGGTCGATAACTTCGCTGCGCAGATAGTTATTGATGACCTCTGAAATTGGCTGGTTGAGCGCCGTATTTCCTAATCCGTAGGTATCGAAATTTTTCGCTACCGCGTTGGCATCCAGCGGCGTGCCGTCAGAGAAGGTAATGCCAGGACGAATCTTGAATGTGTATTCGGTGTTATCTGCGTTGACGGTCCAGGACTCTGCAACCCACGGTTCGATTTCCAGCGTTTCAGGGTTTTGGTACGTCAGTTTATCGGTAATCTGATTGAGAATGCCGCCGTTCGGATAAAACCCGCCTGCGGGTGTATAGAGATTGGTGTGCGCCTGCTGTTCCAGATAAATCAGCGTGCCGCCGATTTTTGGCGCCTCGTTCGCTGCTTGTGCGCTTAGCGCACCACCCAGGAGCAGAGAGGCAAAAAGAGTGAGTTTCTGATGAGGATGCAAAAAAGTCGCCACGATGGTTGTCCCTACAGGTAATGGTTTTTATTAACATTCTGTTTTATCAAGTAAATATGCGTATCGGTTACGTCCAGACGTAGGGGAATACGGCAGGAGACGTTAATCGTTCATTACAGCCGATACTTCCATAGGCGTTAGGAAACAGCAAAGAACAAAACTGGCATTGGTTATCCAGTTTTTAGGTAGGGAGAAGCGTGTTTTTTTGCGGAAATAGCCGCGTTTTACGTGTGATGACGGGTTTATTGAGTGGACAGCGGCCACGCTGCGAGCATGTCGTCGCAGCGCTAAGGTTGCTTGAGAGCTATTTCAACACCTGCGGATTTACGCAGTTTTCTTTTACCTGACCGCTCAGGGCGGCAATCAGATTATCGACAGCACAGGCGGCCATGCTGTAGCGGGTTTCGTGCGTGGCAGAACCGATATGCGGTAGCGCCACAACGTTAGGCAAATCCAGTAGTGGAGAATCGACGGGCAACGGTTCTTTGACAAACACATCCAGACCTGCGCCTTGAATGGTGCCTTTCACCAGCGCTTCCGTCAGCGCGTCTTCATCCACGACGGCACCACGACCGATATTAATCAAAATGGCGCTGGGTTTCATTTTTGCTAGCTGCTCGCGCCCAATCAGATGATGCGTTTCTGCCGTGAGCGGCAGCGTGATACAGAGGAAATCAGACTCGGCGAGGAGCGTATCGAGATCGCAATGACGGGCATTAAAGCGCTGTTCCGCTTCGGCGTGATGGCGGCGTGCGTTGTACAACACCGGCATGCTGAAACCAAAGTGAGCGCGTTGTGCGACGGCCAGACCGATGCGGCCCATCCCCAGAATGCCGATGGTTTTATGGTGAACGTCTATACCAAACCAGTCGCTGCCAACACCACCTTTCCATTCACCTGCTTTGACGCGTTCGGCCACTTCCACGACCCGACGCGCGCTGGCGAGCATCAGCGCCAGAACGGTATCCGCTACGGTTTCCGTCAGCACTGTCGGGGTGTGCATGAGGATTACCCCTTTTTCATTCAATGCATCGACGTTAAAGGTGTCGTACCCGACAGAAATGGTGGAGGCCGCGCGTAAACGCGGTGCGTGTTGCAAGAAGTCTTTATCGACCTTGCCGCCGGAACCAATGATGCCTTCGGCTGTTGCCAGAGCCGGGTGGTCGAGTGAAGGAAAGGCATCAAGTTCAGTGACGCTGAAATGTTGATCTAAACGAGCGCGCAGGTCGTCAGCAACGTTTTTGTACAGGATAACGCTAGGTTTCATCATAAACTCCAGCAGATTAAGGAAGTTAACGTAGAAATAGCTCATCAAATAATCGCGTAGCTGGCGGGAGACTGCAAGCGATACCGCCCCCGCATCTGCCCAAGGTTAACCGCGATTCATGGGGGATTTGCACGAGGGATAGGATGAACGATCGCATACGGGCGCTTAGCGTGAGTTTTTATGTCTTAATTGATTAATATATTTCATTTGTGATTTATATCACTCGCTTTCGGGTAAAGCATTACGACGACAAACCGATAACCCTATTTACGGGAATGTGTTAGGTGCGGTTTGTTAATGGGGGCGGAAATGCATTTTTTTACCAGGATTATGAGTAATCTCAAGGTGTCTCATAAGCTGTACGGCGGTTTCGGTGTTGTCCTGTTGCTGGTCATGATCGCGTCTGGCGTTAGCGCTATACGGTTTTTTATCATCCACGATCTGTATGTTAAAACGACGATTTTGAATGAAATGAATCATCAAATCGATCAGTCAAAAATGGCGAGAGTAAAATACTCATTCACCTTTGCGGAGGACAATCTCAAGAACCTTAATACCTACATTAGTCAGGCACACCAACTGAAAGAAAAAGCGAAAACCCTCACGTGGGAAGAAGATTATCTGTCTGATTTTAATAAACTTGATCAAGATTTCACAAACTATGATACCGATCTTACTGCCATGAAAGCCGCTGCCAGCGCGGTGGTCGATACGGCGAAGAAAATCAGCCAGGTTAACGCTTCCGATGCGTTAACGGCATTTATGACCGATCTTTCCGTCAGTGCGGATGAAAATGCGTTATCTATGCAGAAGGAAGCCCTCTCGTTACTGTTTCTCAAACTGGTGAACAGCACCTACACCTTACAAAGAGAGAATAGCGAGGTCGCATTTAACGCGCAGAAACAGGCCTATGCCGAATCGAAAGCCTCCTACGATGCGCTGGCATCCTCGGTCAGCGGCGATCGCCGTCGTGTGGTAGATTCATTCTGGCAAGCATTTGAAAATTATCACCAAACGGCTGAGCAGTATTACGCACTGCTGGGCCAGTTAAAAGCGACCGATGTCAAATTCCGAGCCACCGGAGACAGAATGACGAGTGACATCGGCAATATTCTGCAAAAGCTTGGTGCGAAAAATGATGACATTATCAATAGCTCTGTACTGCAAACTCTGATTCTAGGGGCGATAGCTATCGTATTTGGTTTATTGGTCGCCTGGTCTGTCACTCGGCAAATTACCCGACCCATTATAACCAACCTGAAACTGGCTGAACGTATCGCAAGCGGCGATCTTTCTGCGACTGTCACAGTAGAACGGTATGATGAGCTGGGACAATTAACGACGGCCATGATGATAATGACGGAGAAATTACGTCATTTAATAACTGATATTCGCCAAAGCGTATACAGCGTTGAGAGTGTTTCCTCGGACATTGCTGCTGGCAATAATGATTTATCATCACGTACCGAGCAGCAATCGGCGGCGATTGTAGAAACGGCAGCCAGTATGGAAGAGCTAACGGCTACCGTGAAAAACAACGCTGATAATGCCCGATATGCTAGCCAGATTGCCGGAGAAGCCTCAACTAATGCCAATCGCGGCGGGGATATTATTAACCACGTGATTAATACCATGAGCGATATTTCGGGTAGTTCGAAGAAGATCTCTGATATCACGACGGTGATTAATAGCATCGCTTTCCAGACCAATATTCTGGCATTGAATGCGGCGGTGGAAGCAGCCCGAGCCGGTGAGCAAGGGCGCGGGTTTGCAGTGGTCGCCAGCGAAGTGCGTAGCCTTGCTCAGCGCAGTTCACAGGCGGCAAAAGAGATCGAAAGCCTGATCTCAGAATCGGTTTCCCGCGTGGATGTCGGGACAGAGCTGGTTTCTCGGGCGGGAACGGCGATGGATGACATAGTGGCTTCTGTAAGTCGTGTGAATGACATCATGGAGGAAATCTCTTCGGCATCGGATGAGCAGAGCCGTGGGATTGCGCAAATCGGCAGTGCAGTGGCTGAAATGGATACCACTATTCAGCAGAATGCCGCCATGGTGAGCGAATCCTCCGTCGCGGCGAACTCGTTGCAGGAACAGGCCTCGAAGCTGGCAAAACTGATGTCGGTTTTCCATATATCTGATGCGGATGTTGCCGGTTTGCCAAGACTGCAAGGGGCGGGCTCCGGTAATGGTAACTCGGGTAATAAGACGACGGCTCGTCTTCCGACGCTCTCGTCGCGGGATAACGGAAGCGATAACTGGACAACGTTCTGATATCCCGCTGAGTCGATGACTCAGCGGTGACCGCCTAAACCGGGGGGAGTGGCATTGGCTGCTCCCTCGTTCGCCCATTGCATGATCAGTGCCGTGGCCTGCGTATCCTGATTGACGTTTTCCTCAACGACGACAAATCCCTGCTTATGGTAGAACCGACAGGCGCGCGTATTCTGCTGATACACTTCCAGGCTGAGTAAGGGAAACTGTGCCTGAACGTGTTGGATCAGCGCTGTACCAATCTGCTTTCCATAATAGGCTTGTTCTACAAACAGCGCGCCGATGAACCGTGCTTTCAGCACGCTGATAAAGCCGATGAGGCTCCCTTGTTCCTCATAAACCCAGGTTTGCGACTGGGGAATATAGATCTCACGTACCGCGCTGGCGCTGTCTCGCCAGTAACCTTCACGAATAAATGGATGCGCCAGAATGGTGCTCTTTAGCCAAAGCTGTATCAACGGTTCGAGATCGCGGTCGCGGTAAGGGCGAATCATGATGTGCTTGCCTGATGACAAAAACAGTCGGTGACATGGTCGTTGACCAGCCCACCTGCCTGCATGAAAGCATAGCAGATGGTTGAACCGATAAATTTGAAGCCGCGTTTCTTCAGAGCGTTGGACATAGCATCCGAAATGTCCGTTTTGGCCGGGACTTCTGCAAGTGAAGCGGGATGATTGAGACGCGGCTGGTGTCCGACAAAAGACCAAATGAAGTGCGAGAAGCTCTCTCCCTGACTTTCCATCGCCACCCACACTTTTGCATTGGTGATAATCGCCTCGATTTTTCCGCGATGGCGGATAATGCTGCTGTCCTGCATCAGCCGATCCACATCATCCTGCGTCATTTGCGCCACTCGTTCAGGATTGAACTGGTGGAAGCAACGGCGATAGTGTTCGCGTTTTTTCAGCACGGTGATCCAGGAAAGACCGGCCTGCTGGCCTTCCAGACACAGTAACTCAAACAGCTTCTGGCTGTCGGAGCAGGGCTTTCCCCACTCGTTATCGTGGTAATCCTGATATAAGGTGTCTTGTGTCACCCAACCGCAGCGTTGCATACCTTTCTCCTGATGATGGTGATGCCTTCATTGTAAGGCGGTCTGTCGCAATGTGGTGCGATGATGGCATTTATAATGCTGTATAAGCAACCAGTGTTTTGCAGGCGTGCTCGCAGATATGAAATGTCGTTTGCGGATGGGGCGGAAAGTCGTCGTGGAATCGTGAATAATGTTTTGCCAACAGCTTCGGGCTATTTATTAGCTTAAAGCTATTCATTAGCTTAGGGCTGTTTATTCGCTCAAAGCTGTTTACTCGATCATAAGAAAAGCATAGACAAGGGTACAGGGAATGGCAGTGGAGTGGATGGCAGCCTATCTGGCGTTAGGTGCGGTGGTCGGTTTTATGGCGGGGTTATTGGGTATTGGCGGCGGCGGCATTATGGTGCCGGTGCTGACGGCGCTTTTTGCTGCACAGGGTGTGGAGAATACACATTTGGTGCATCTGGCGTTGGGAACATCAATGGCGGCGATTGTCGTCACGGCGATTTCCAGCCTGCGCACGCATCATCAACATCAGGCGGTGCTTTGGCCTGTGGTCGTGCGGATTACGCCCGCTATCCTGATTGGGACATTCGCGGCCACCTGGCTGGCGACGCTGTTGCCGACGCGGGCGTTGGCGATCTTTTTCTCCTGTTTTATGGCCTATGTTTCGCTGCAAATGGTGCTGAATATCAAGCCAAAACCACAGCGCCAGTTGCCCGGTACGGCAGGCGTTTCTCTGGCGGGATTGGTGATTGGCAGCATTTCGGCACTGGTGGCGATCGGCGGCGGGTCGCTCACGGTGCCGTTCCTGACGTGGTGTAATGTCCGCATTCAGAACGCGATCGGCACGTCAGCCGCGGTTGGTTTACCCATTGCCCTTTCCGGCACACTGGGTTACATGCTCAATGGTTGGTCTGTGACCGGACTGCCCGACTACAGCGTCGGCTATGTTTCCCTGCCTGCCGTTCTCCTGATTTCTGCTGTTAGCTTCTTCACCGCGCCCGTTGGGGCGCGGCTGGCCCATCGTCTGCCCGTCGCGACGTTGAAAAAGGCCTTTGCCGCTCTGTTGCTGCTGCTGAGTTTGAAGATGTTACAGACCGTTTTTTCAGGCTGATCCTGAAATTTGAAAGATGATGACAGGGATTTGCACTTGTTACCGCATTCTGGCTGTATATCTTGCGGTCAGAGGGTATACTGGCGCATTCCTTATAAATCCACTTGTATCGCGCGCGAATCCAACATGCAAAAGTTTGATACCAAGACCTTTCAGGGCCTGATCCTGACGTTACAGGATTACTGGGCTCGCCAGGGCTGCACCATTGTTCAACCATTGGACATGGAAGTCGGCGCAGGCACTTCACATCCAATGACCTGCCTGCGGGCGCTGGGGCCAGAACCGATGGCCGCTGCCTATGTGCAGCCTTCTCGTCGTCCGACCGATGGGCGCTACGGCGAAAACCCGAACCGTTTACAGCACTATTACCAGTTTCAGGTCGTCATTAAGCCATCACCGGACAATATTCAGGAACTGTATCTGGGTTCCCTGAAAGAGCTGGGCATGGATCCGACCATTCACGATATTCGTTTCGTGGAAGACAACTGGGAAAACCCGACGCTGGGCGCATGGGGCCTGGGCTGGGAAGTCTGGCTGAACGGTATGGAAGTTACGCAGTTTACCTACTTCCAGCAGGTTGGCGGTTTGGAATGTAAACCGGTAACGGGTGAGATCACCTACGGTCTGGAACGTCTGGCGATGTACATTCAGGGCGTTGATAGCGTTTACGATCTGGTCTGGAGCGATGGCCCGTTAGGGAAAACTACCTACGGTGACGTGTTCCATCAAAACGAAGTCGAGCAGTCGACCTACAACTTTGAACACGCTGATGTTGATTTCCTGTTCAGCTGTTTTGAGCAATACGAGAAAGAAGCGCAGCACCTGCTGGCGCTGGAAAAACCGCTGCCTTTACCGGCTTACGAACGCATTCTGAAAGCAGCGCACAGCTTTAACCTGCTGGACGCACGTAAAGCGATCTCGGTTACCGAGCGCCAGCGCTACATTCTGCGTATTCGCACCCTGACCAAAGCGGTTGCGGAAGCCTACTATGCCTCTCGTGAGGCGCTGGGTTTCCCGATGTGTCATAAGAGAGAGAGCTAAGAGGCAGCCATGACTGACAAGACTTTTCTGGTGGAAATTGGCACGGAAGAGCTGCCGCCGAAGGCTCTCCGTAATCTTGCAGAATCCTTTGCCGCGAATTTCACGGCGGAGTTGGATGCCGCCAATCTGGCACACGGTGATGTAAGCTGGTTTGCCGCGCCGCGTCGTCTGGCGCTGAAAGTGGCACGCTTAAGCGCGTCTCAGCCCGATCGTGAAGTAGAAAAACGGGGTCCGGCGATTGCCCAAGCGTTTGATGCTGAAGGTAAGCCAACCAAAGCGGCAGAAGGTTGGGCGCGTGGCTGTGGCATCACCGTTGAGCAAGCTGAGCGTTTGACGACCGACAAAGGCGAGTGGCTGTTGTATCGCGCCCACGCGAAAGGCGAGCAGGCACAGGTGCTGCTGGCTGGCATGGTAAGTACGGCATTAGCGAAGCTGCCGATTCCAAAGCTGATGCACTGGGGTGATAAAGACACGCAGTTCGTCCGTCCGGTACATACCGTCACTATGCTGCTGGGTGACGAACTGATCCCCGGTCAGGTATTGGGTATCGACTCCGCTCGTACTATTCGCGGTCACCGCTTTATGGGTGAAGCTGAATTTACGATTGATAACGCCGAACAGTATCCGCAGATTCTGCTGGAGCGCGGTAAAGTCGTCGCCGACTACGATGCACGTAAAGCCAAAATCAAAGCTGATGCGGAAGAAGCCGCACGCAAGATTGGCGGTAATGCCGATCTGAGCGACAGCCTGCTGGAAGAAGTCACCTCGCTGGTGGAATGGCCAGTGGTACTGACCGCGAAATTTGAAGAAAAATTCCTCGCTGTGCCGTCCGAAGCGCTGGTTTACACCATGAAAGGTGACCAGAAGTATTTCCCGGTTTACGACAACAGCGGCAATCTGCTGCCAAACTTCATCTTTGTTGCCAATATCGAATCCAAAGATCCACAGCAGATTATTTCCGGTAACGAAAAAGTGGTGCGCCCGCGCCTTGCCGATGCCGAATTCTTCTTCAATACTGACCGTAAGAAGCGTTTGGAAGATCACCTGCCGCGCTTGGAAACGGTCTTGTTCCAGCAGCAGTTGGGTACGCTGCGCGACAAAACCGACCGCATTCAGGCACTGGCAGGCTGGGTGGCTGGTCAGATTGGCGCTGATGTGAATCATGCGACGCGTGCGGGTTTGCTGTCCAAGTGTGACCTGATGACCAACATGGTGTTTGAATTCACCGACACGCAGGGCGTGATGGGGATGCACTATGCGCGTCATGATGGCGAAGCGGAAGATGTTGCCGTTGCGCTGAATGAGCAGTATCAGCCACGCTTTGCAGGTGATGAACTACCGTCTTCCTCAGTGGCCTGTGCGCTGGCGATTGCCGACAAAATGGATACACTGGCAGGGATTTTTGGCATTGGCCAACACCCAAAAGGCGACAAAGACCCGTTTGCGCTGCGTCGTGCTGCCCTTGGCGTGCTGCGTATTATCGTCGAGAAACGCCTGCCGCTGGATTTGCAGACGCTGGCCGAAGAAGCGGTGCGCTTGTATGGCGCCAAGCTGACTAACGCCAACGTTGTGGATGATGTGATTGAGTTTATGCTTGGCCGTTTCCGCGCCTGGTATCAGGAAGAAGGCCACAGCGTGGATACCATTCAGGCGGTATTGGCGCGTCGTCCAACTCGTCCGGCAGATTTCGATGCCCGAGTGAAAGCCGTCAGCCACTTCCGTTCGCTGGATGCCGCTGCGGCCCTGGCAGCGGCTAACAAGCGCGTTTCTAACATTCTGGCGAAATCTAGCGATACGCTGAATGAGAGCGTCAACGCTGCTGTATTAAAAGATGCGGCGGAAATTACGTTGGCAACGCACCTTGTCGTGCTGCGCGACAAGCTGACACCGCTGTTTGCTGAAGGTCGCTATCAGGAAGCGTTGGTTGAGCTGGCCTCACTGCGTGAACCTGTCGATGCATTCTTCGATCAGGTGATGGTGATGGCGGAAGATGAGCAGGTGCGTGTGAACCGCCTGACGCTGCTAAGCCAACTGCGTGAACTGTTCTTGCAGGTTGCGGATATTTCCGTCCTGCAATAACGGCGATAGCGTTACCGTTGTCTCAACCCCCGAGTAGGTTCTCCTGTTCGGGGGTTATTTTTCCGCGTTGTAAACGTCCCGCCTCGCTGTTCCTGTCTGTAACGACTGACTACTCCATGCGACAACCCTGTTGTCATACTTTAATTCTGTTCATTTAAGTATGGATTTACTCGCCCAGTTCCTGTGCTCGCCCTGACGGGCTGCCACAAGTGGCATTTAAAATGCGTTTGCATTTTATAGGGGGAAACACGGTAATGAGGTTCCGGTAGGGATGCTTCGCACTGTGGTAGCCCCCGGTATCTCGATCCTTAAAAGAACGGCATTATGTTGTCAGCGCTGGCCTTTTTCTGCACAGCCAGCCTGATTCGACTATGCTTATGTCGTAAAAATCTTGTCATGGAAAATCCATCGCGGGTGTGTTTTTGTCTGAATAAAGCACGGCTGGCGGGGCAGTGAGTATAACAGGAGTGGGGAATGAGAAGGCTGATGATGTACCGTTCACGCTGGCTGCTGCCAGTTCTGGTTATTCTGGCGACATTGCAACTGGCCGCCTGTGGTGACAGTGAGGCGGAGCAGCGGAAGGCATTCGTTGCGTTCCTGCAAAGCGCGCAGTCGCAGCAGGATGGGAAGCTGCCGACATTGACGGAAGAACAAAAGAAGATATTTGGCAATTTTGCCAACGATTACGCGATCTTAACTACCTTTTCTCAGCAGTTTACTCAGGCGGTATCCGGCAGTTTGACGCCAATGCTAGAGCAAATTTCCCGGATTCGCGTCCCTAAAGACTATCTGACACAGCGTGATGATCTTCGGCAATCTATCGGAGCAATGAACCTGTTGAGCCAGCATGTGCAGGCGGCGAAAGTGCAGGCGGACAATGCCCACCGGACGCTAAAACAGCCTGATGAGGTGCAGATACCTTATGAGCGGTTGTATGCACGCACGGTAATACAGCCAACTAACGCGCTGTTACCCGCCATTCCGAATGCGATTGCTTTCGCACAGAGCCTGACTCAGATCGGCGATTTCCTTCAGGCTCAGGGCGATCAGGCCGTGTTTAATGGTGCGTCTGTGCAATTCCGTACGTCGCAGCAGGTGGCGCAATATAACAGCATGGTGGCGGCGTTACCCATGCAACAGCAGAATTTAATGAATGCGCTCAGAGGGGTAAATGGTGTCAGTTCTCCCTAACCGTGTCGTTTTCCCATATTTCAGCGATGCGTTATTACGGATAGGTCTTCTGATAAGAGGATGATGGCAGGCGCAAGGGGAAAATAAATTGTGATTAACATCACATAAATAAAACAATTACACCTCTGCAAAGTGTGATTTAAATCACATATAAGGAGTCGTATTGGTCTGTAAATTGGTTTAGTTTTTCATTTATAACGGTTTTTTGTGAAGAAAATCACCTATTTGTATCGTTGATGTAGGGGGGGTGTGTGATTTTTGTCACGTTTCCGCCATGGAGTTGCGGTATGAAAACAGCGTGTTAGAGTCCGCGCTGCATACAGTAATACTGACGGAAGCAATCGGTGTTTTTATAACCGATATGTCTATAACAGTCGAGATTTGGGTCATTGCTGATATCTCGGTAAAGATAAGGCTGTCGGTCGTTGTTGCTAACCATCGCTGCGACTAACACATATTGCCACGCCGTCTCACGATAATTACCACGCGCTCTTATTGTCAGCGCGTTTCAATAGGGGGGTGTTTTTATGCTTTCACCAGATATTAAGATCAAAGTGCAAAACTTTGGTCGCTTCCTCAGCAATATGGTCATGCCCAATATTGGCGCCTTTATCGCCTGGGGTATTATTACCGCACTGTTTATTCCTACCGGCTGGATTCCCAATGAAACGTTAGCGAAGCTCGTCGGTCCGATGATTACCTATCTGCTGCCATTGCTGATTGGTTATACCGGTGGGCGTCTGGTATTCGGTGAGCGTGGTGGTGTGGTGGGAGCGATTACGACGATGGGCGTGATCGTTGGGACCGATATCCCGATGTTCCTCGGCGCCATGATCGTCGGCCCGTTGGGCGGTTGGGCGATCAAACGTTTTGACCGCATGGTCGACGGCAAGATCAAGAGCGGCTTTGAAATGCTGGTCAACAACTTCTCTGCCGGTATTATCGGTATGTTGTTGGCAATCCTGGCATTTTTGGCGATTGGTCCGCTGGTTGAAGTCTTCTCTCAGGTACTGGCTTCCGGCGTTAACCTGATGGTACAGAATAACCTGCTGCCGTTTACCTCCATCTTCGTTGAGCCGGCGAAAATCCTGTTCCTGAACAACGCCATTAACCACGGTATCTTCTCACCGCTAGGTATTCAGCAGGCGACGGAAACCGGCAAATCTATTTTCTTCCTGATCGAAGCGAACCCAGGCCCAGGTATGGGCGTGCTGATGGCCTATATGTTCTTCGGTCGCGGTAACGCGAAAGAGTCAGCGCCGGGTGCGGCGATTATCCACTTCCTGGGCGGGATTCACGAAATTTACTTCCCGTATGTGCTGATGAACCCACGCCTGATTATCGCCGTGATTCTGGGCGGGATGACTGGCGTATTTACGCTGAGCGTGCTGGGCGGTGGTTTGGTTTCTCCTGCATCTCCGGGCTCGATTCTGGCGGTGTTGGCGATGACGCCAAAAGGCGCTTACTTCGCTAACCTTGCGGCCATTGCTGCGGCCTTCGCGGTGTCCTTCATTGTGTCGGCGATTCTGCTGAAAAGCACTAAGCAAAAAGAAGAAGACCTGAGTGACGCAACGCGCCGTATGCAGGAAATGAAAGCGTCTTCTAAAGGCACGGCGACGAGCGCTGGTATCAGCGGTGACATGAGTACCGTGCGTAAAATCATCGTAGCGTGTGACGCCGGTATGGGTTCCAGTGCGATGGGGGCTGGTGTGTTGCGCAAGAAAGTGCAGGATGCCGGGCTGACCAACATTTCGGTGACCAATAGCGCGATCAACAGCCTGCCGGACGATGTGGATCTGGTGATTACACACCGTGACCTGACCGAGCGCGCGATGCGTCATGCGCCGCAGGCACAGCACATTTCGCTGACCAATTTCCTTGATAGCGGTCTGTATAGCGATCTGGCGGCGCGTCTGGTGGCTGCGCAGGGTGCCGCGCAGCCTGAAACCGTCGCGACGTCTGCCCCTGCGGCTGCCGATGAGCGGACGAACCTGTTCCAACTGGGTGCAGGCAATGTGTTCCTGAATCAGCATGCGACAGATAAAGAGCAGGCAATCCGTTTTGCTGGTGAGCAACTGGTGAAAGGCGGCTATGTCGAGCCGGAATATGTTGAAGCGATGCTGGAGCGCGAAAAGCTGACGTCTACCTATCTGGGTGAATCGATCGCGGTGCCACACGGTACGATTGAAGCGAAAGATCGCGTGCTGAAAACGGGCGTGGTCTTCTGCCAATACCCCGAAGGCGTTCGCTTTGGTGATGAAGAAGATGAGGTTGCGCGTCTGGTTATCGGTATCGCGGCGCGCAACAACGAACATATCCAGGTTATCACCAGCCTGACCAATGCGCTGGATGACGATGCGGTTATTGAACGTCTGGCGCACACCCAGGATGTTCAGGAAGTACTCGACTTACTCTCCGGTAAAAAGCGTGCCTAATTGATAGGACTAGTGCCGCCTTCGGGCGGCCTCTTTTTATGTTTTATTAAGGTTATGTCTCATGAAAGCATTACATTTTGGCGCAGGTAATATTGGCCGCGGATTTATTGGTAAATTGTTGGCGGATGCCAACGTCGAACTGACATTCGCTGACGTTAATCAGCCGCTGTTGGATGCCTTGAACAGCCGTAAAAGCTATACGGTGCGGATTGTTGGGGATAGCACACGCCTTGAAACCGTGAGCAACGTTAGCGCCGTTCACAGCGGTAGCCAGGATGCCGTGGCGCTGATTGCCGTGGCCGATCTGGTAACGACCGCGGTTGGGCCACAAATTCTGGAAAAAATCGCCGGAACTATCGCTCAGGGGTTGGTTAAGCGTCATAACGACGCCAATACCCGGCCGTTGAACATTATTGCCTGTGAAAATATGGTTCGCGGTACTAGTCAGTTAAAACAGCATGTGTTGAAACTGCTGCCGGAAGGCCATCAGGAATGGGTTGTTGAGCATGTAGGATTTGTCGATTCTGCGGTAGACCGCATTGTTCCTCCTTCTGAAGCCGGTAGCGATGATGTGCTGGCGGTGACGGTAGAAACCTTCAGTGAATGGATCGTCGATAAAACCCAGTTCTGCGGCGAGCCGCCAGCGATTCCCGGTATGGAACTGACCGACAACCTGATGGCGTTTGTCGAGCGCAAGCTCTTCACGCTCAACACTGGTCATGCGATTACGGCCTACCTCGGTCAGCAGTCGCGCCATCAAACGATTCGCGATGCGATTCTTGACCCGAAAGTCAGAGCGGTGGTCAAAGGGGCGATGGAAGAGAGCGGCGCGGTACTCATCAAACGCTATGGTTTTGATGCAGATAAGCATGTGGCCTATATCAACAAGATTCTCAGCCGTTTTGAAAACCCCCATCTGCATGATGATGTGGAACGCGTAGGCCGCCAACCCCTGCGTAAGCTGAGTGCTGGCGACCGTCTGATCAAGCCGCTGCTGGGAACGCTGGAATACCATTTGCCACATGACAACCTGATTACTGGTATTGCCGCCGCGATGCATTATCGCAGCGAACAAGATCCGCAGGCGCTCGAACTGACGGAGTTACTCCGTGCACAGGGGCCGCAGGCGGCGCTGGCACAGATTTCTGGTCTGGATGCTAACAGCGAGGTTGTCGCGCAAGCAGTGAATGTGTATAACGCCATGCAGTAATCGGCGCGTCTCGTCACCAGGCAGGTGTGGTCTTTTCGACACAATGTCATGTATATGGGCGACGTCGGGGATGGGAGGTCGCCACACCTGCTGGTAAGCATGCTGCCGAGATGGGGTATGCCGTGTGCGGGGTTAAAGAGTCGAGAAGTGACGATGGAAGAAACACAGGCGTTTGAAAACCGGGTTCTGGAAGCGCTGAACTCAGGGAAGACCGTACGCGATTTTATGCTTTGTGCTGTTGAATTGCTGGCTGAAGCGGTCAGTCTCCTGATGTTGCAGGTGTTCCGTAAAGACGACTATGCGGTGAAATATGCCGTTGAACCCTTGATGACGGGAACGGGCCCGCTGGGCGACCTTTCCGTGCGCCTGAAGCTGATTTATGGTCTGGGGATGATCAGCCGTAAAGAGTACGAAGATGCGGAGCTGTTAATAGCGCTGGGTGACGAACTGGCGCATGACGATGGTCATTACCGTTTTACCGACGATGAAATTTTGGGGCCCATCGGCGAGCTGCATTGCGTCACGGCGCTGCCCGCAGAACCCGCTTTGCCGTCGGGAGCCGACGCTGGCGATCCGCTTCTGGTGAACATGCAGCAGCAGCGCTATCAGCAGATGGTGCGTTCCACGCTGGTGTTATCCCTGACCACGCTGATTGCGCAAATTAGCCTGAAAAAGGCGTTTTAACGCGATTCCACCGTATCACATCACTGCGTCAGCCAAGAGTATAGTGTATGCTGTGCTCCGCATTGTTCTCCCGTTATACAGGTTATCTTTTATGAAAGAGCAGGAAAAAGCAGAGATTAAACGCCTTAGTGACCAATTGGATAAGCTGACGCGTAAGCAGGCCACACTGCTGGAACAAGGTGATGCTGAAGCTATCGCCCTCAATATGGAAGCGCGTGAGAAACTGACGACCGAAATTGAGCGCCTGCGTAACGTGAGAGAACAGAAACTCAGTAAAGAAGCGCAGAAACTGGCGAAGCTGCCTTTCAGCCGTGCGATTACTAAAAAAGAGCAGGCAGATATGGGGACGCTGAAGAAAAGCGTTCGCGGTTTGGTGGTGGTACACCCGATGACCGCACTGGGGCGCGAGATGGGCTTAAAAGAGATGACTGGCTACGCGCCGAAACCGTTCTGAGGTTGTTTCTCTGCGCAGACAGATGCAGGTGATGGACGCGTTAGCGTGATGGATTTGTTGATGAGGCCCCTGTTAAACAGGGGCTTTGTCGTTTCTGCTATCTTGCTGTTTTGGTATTAGCGCGGCGCGTGCAGATGATGCGTTTGGTCGGTAAACGCGATACCTGCTGGAGTATCATCATGCGGCGTGTTTGCCAGACGGAAGACGGAAACCGCCTGCTTCAGTAGTCTCGCCTGCTCTTCCAGCGAGTCGGCGGCGGCAGAGGATTGTTCAACCAATGCGGCGTTCTGCTGCGTAGTGCTATCCATCTCAACAATTGCCTGATTAATTTGGGTAATTCCCCGACTTTGCTCATCTGACGCGGTGGCGATCTCACCCATGATGTCATGTACCTGCGTGATCGAGGTGACGATGTCATCCATCGTTTTACCTGCGTTGCCGACCAGCGTCGCACCGTGTGATACCTGATTAACCGATTCAGAGATCAAGCCTTCGATTTCCTTCGCGGCCTGAGAACTGCGCTGCGCCAGATTACGGACTTCGCTGGCGACAACGGCAAAGCCACGGCCTTGTTCACCGGCGCGCGCGGCTTCCACCGCGGCGTTCAATGCCAGAATGTTGGTCTGGAAGGCAATGCTATTGATGACGGAGGTGATTTCCGCGATACGTTTAGAGCTGTTTTCAATCGCGGTCATGGTTTGCACCACGTTATTCACCTGCTCGCCACCCTGTCTTGCGGTTTGGGAAGCGCCGATAGCCAGTTGGTTGGCGTGGTGCGCGTTATCCGCATTTTGCTTAACAGTCGCAGTGAGCTGTTCCATACTGGCGGCGGTTTCTTCAACGGCAGCAGCTTGTTGCTCGGTACGTGATGACAGGTCCGTATTACCTGCGACGATCTCGCTGGAGGCGTTAGATATCTGGCTGACGCCGACGCGAATGTCGTCGATCATATTGTGCAGGTTGTTGTTCATTTTCGACATTGCACTCATCAACTGACCCAGCTCATCCTTACGCGTCGTGTTGACGGACATGGTGAGATCGCCTGTCGCGATTTTTTCAGCCATGTTCAAGGTGTTGCCCAGCGGTGTGGTGATCTGACGTGAAATGAACCAGGAAATCAGCAGGCCAAACAGTAGCGTAATCAATGCTGCAATGCTCATTTGCAGCGTGGAATTGTGAATGTCTTCCTGTGTGGTTGCCAGCTGATCGCTAAGCAGGGATTTAACCACGCTATTCAACTGGTTGGCGACAACCTGCATTTGCCCTGCCTGAGCCATCTCCTCCTGGTAGGCTGGCATGTAGGCCATAACCTGCTCTTCATAGTTGTTCAAGATTGTCAGAACGGGTGTCAGCGTTTCACGTTGTTCGGCAGACAGGCTCTGATACAGGAAGGTCAGTGACGTTTGTGCCGCATTAATGGCATCCATCAGCTTTTCTTCGGCTTCTTTATTGGTAGAAAGTAATAAACCACGAACGTGGTAGCGGACGGCAATCAGTTTTTGATTCAGGTCAGAAAGTAATAATTGAAGAGTAGTGTTGTTGTCTGCCTTTAATTGATCGTTGAGCTGTTGTAGAGGTTTTTCCGTTGTTGAAATATGCCAGCTTTCTCTGACGGCATCCTTTTTTTTCACGGCATTAATATAATTATTTTGTTTTTCCTTATAGCTGGTAATTAATTCGGGGATGTTGGCTATTTTCTTGGTGTCATTTTTCGGCCAGTTAAATTCTTTTGCCTTTTCAGCGAGTTTACTGATATTGGTAATGTGTTCGATATTCCTTTTTATATCATCAGGATTATAGGTGGTGCCGTATAATGCACGGTAATATTTAGCATGATTAATTTCATCATTAATATTGTTGCTTAAATTAACTTTATCAATACTGTCTTTCAGCGAGCTAATATACATAATGCCCGCGCCGGCAATTACCATGGTCATCAGCAGAATTAGGAAAAAGCCTAATCCTAATTTTTTACCGACTTTTAGATTGTCAAAATTCATCGCCATCACATCCCACCACTATCTGGTATTGAGTAAAATTCACTATCCCGATGCACACTAGATTAGCGGTGCTAGCATCTCGGATTACCGCTTGCCAAGCCTATTCCTGCAAAACAACATGATAAAAACCCGCAGTATATATCGGCACTTCACGCTGAAACTTTACGCACCAGTAAGCGGCGGTCTGTCGGAGAGAGGCTCAAAGATGAACCGGATATTGCCAGCATACATGTGGCTTGAAATAGGGCGGGGACAATAAAAAACTGGAACAACAGACTGTTATTCCAGTTTATATTCAAACGCAGAAGGAGCCTGATGGTATCAGGCGGCAAAAGGTTTTATTTTTTCGCGCCAGCGAAACGCGCCGCGGCTTCGTCCCAGTTCACCACGTTCCAGAATGCTTTAGCGTAATCTGGACGACGGTTCTGGAATTTCAGGTAGTAAGCGTGTTCCCAGACGTCCAGGGCAATGAGTGGGTAGCCAGAGGTACCAGAAATCGCTTCGCCCATCAGCGGGCTGTCTTGGTTTGCAGTAGACACTACGGCCAGTTTGCCGTCGTCTTTCAGAACCAGCCAGGCCCAGCCAGAACCGAAACGGGTTGCTGCTGCCTGCTCAAATTTTTCTTTAAACGCATCGACGCTACCGAAATCGCGTTCGATCGCTGCTTTCAGGTCACCACCCAGCGTCGTACCTGCTTTCAGGCCTTTCCAGAACAGGCTGTGGTTGGCGTGGCCGCCAGCGTTGTTACGCAGCGCTGCTTTTTTCTCAGCGGGGACTTTATCCAACTGCGCGATCAACTCTTCAACAGGCAATTTAGCCAGTTCAGGCAGAGATTCCAGCGCGGCATTAGTATTATTGACGTAAGCCTGATGGTGTTTGGAATGGTGGATTTCCATCGTTTCTTTGTCGAAATGCGGTTCCAGTGCGTCATAAGCATAAGGCAGCGATGGCAGTGAATAACTCATGTTTAGCATCTCCATGGTAAAAAAAATGTTACGGCACTGTAGTGTTAGTACCGCGTAAGCAATACGTTCATTATAGTTAATTAAATGATATTGAAAATGATTATTCTCGTTCTGATGTCATGAACCCTATTGCTTTACCTCGTGATAACAAACGGTTATGTCATTATTGCACTATGTAAAAACAAATTAATCTATATCCTGACGCCTGCAAACCGCGGTCACTCTTATGGTGTTGTTTACTTGCTCAGACGCTGCGGATGGGTGTAGATGGTCGCCTGTCCCGGTCGACAAAAACCGACCAGCGTCAGGTTGCAGCGCTCTGCGACTTCAACAGCCAGAGAGGTTGCCGCCGAGGCAGCAAACAGAATTTCCACGCCGCACATGGCAGACTTCTGAACCATTTCATAGCTGGCACGGCTGGAAACCAGCGCAGCGCCTTGCTGCCATCCTTGTTTCGCTCGGGTACCAAGCAGTTTATCCAGCGCGACATGACGGCCGACATCTTCGCTCCCCCCGGATAGTGTACCGTCTGGCGCGATCCAGCCCGCGGCATGCGTGCAACCCGTTATCTGACCGATCTGCTGCACGTCTCGTAGTCGCGCCAGCGCGCTATCGAGCCTACTGAGGGAAAATGTCTGCGTGAAGGGCAGTGGGGAAATGGGTTTGCCGATTTCCGCGAGCTGCTCTACGCCACATACACCGCAGCCTGTGCGACCATCCATCGCTCGGCGTCGTTCTTTTAGTCCGGCAAAGCGTCGGCTGGAAAGCTCAATCTGAACTTCGATGCCGTTACAGGCGGCCTGTATATCGATCCCGTAGATATCTGCCGATGATAGAATAATGCCTTCTGATAAGGAAAACCCGAGTGCAAACTGTTCCAGTTCTTTCGGCGAAGCCATCATGACGACATGCGATATGCCGTTGTAGACCAGCGCAACGGGCACTTCTTCCGCCAGCCAGTCAGACTGCGGTTGATGCAGCGAATCGGGATGATAGACCGAATGTTGCGTTGCGCCGTCAAGGGCGGCATCCGCGCGTAAATGAACCCCTTCCACCTGGCATACCTGCATGTTAGTAATCCTGGAAATTAAAAATATTATTTCACCGCGACCGAAGGGATGTGAATTTTTCTCGCAAGAAACTGTGCGTCAACTCGAAGAGTTGTCTTCTTCTCTGGCTGAATCCTGTCGCTAACTCAATATCCCGTATAGGCTTAATTTAACTGCTTACTGTTTGCCTCTTTTTTCACCGCGGCATGGCCGCTCACCCGGAACTGAAAAGGAGACTGAAATGGCGCATGATAATTTTGAAGGCCGACATGCATCTGACGAATACGGCTCTCTCAACCTGAAAAAACGCTATGACAATTTTATCGGCGGAGCCTGGGTTCCACCTGATGCTGGTCAGTATTTTGTCAATTTAACGCCAGTAACGGGCCAGCCGATGTGTGAAGTGGCCAGTTCATCAACACGAGATATTGACCACGCGCTGGATGCCGCTCACAAGGCAAAAGCGGAATGGGGTGGCATGTCGGTACAGGATCGGGCGTTGGTGCTTAACCGTATTGCCGACCGGATGGAGCAAAATCTTGAGCTGCTGGCGCAGGTGGAAACCTGGGATAACGGTAAACCGATACGCGAAACCAGCGGGGCGGATGTGCCGCTGGCGATTGACCACTTTCGCTATTTCGCGGCCTGTATCCGTGCGCAAGAAGGGGCGATCAGTGAAATTGACGGCGATACCGTGGCTTATCATTTTCATGAGCCTCTCGGCGTTGTCGGGCAAATCATTCCCTGGAACTTCCCTCTGCTGATGGCCTGTTGGAAGATGGCGCCTGCGCTGGCCGCCGGTAACTGTATTGTACTGAAGCCCGCCAAGCTGACGCCGATGTCGGTGCTGATTTTGATGGAGCTGATTCAGGATCTGCTGCCTGCGGGGGTCATTAATGTCGTGAATGGGTCGGGAAGCGAAATTGGCGAATACCTGGCGACGTCGAAACGCGTTGCGAAAGTGGCGTTCACCGGGTCGACCGAAGTGGGTCAGCAGATCATGAGCTATGCGGCGCAGAACGTGACGCCAGTCACGCTGGAGCTGGGCGGCAAATCGCCGAACATCTTCTTTGCTGATGTGATGGATAAGGAAGATAGCTTTTTTGACAAAGTGCTTGAAGGCTTCACGCTGTTTGCCTTCAATCAGGGAGAAGTCTGTACCTGCCCGAGCCGCGCGCTGGTGCAGGAATCTATCTACGATCGCTTTATGGAACGGGCAATCAAACGCGTTGAGGCTATTCGCATCGGCAACCCGTTGGACAGCAAAACCATGATGGGCGCACAGGTGTCAGCAGGACAGCTTGACACCATCCTTAACTATATTGATATCGGTAAAAAAGAAGGGGCGCAGGTGCTAACGGGCGGCCAACGCAAGGTGATGTCGGGCGGGCTGGCGGAAGGTTACTATCTGGAGCCGACGATATTGTTCGGTAAAAACAGTATGCGCGTCTTCCAGGAAGAAATTTTCGGGCCGGTGCTGGCGGTAACGACGTTCAAAACGATGGATGACGCGCTGGAGATAGCCAACGATACGGAATACGGTCTGGGTGCTGGCGTGTGGAGCCGTAACGGAAATATCGCTTACCGGATGGGACGCGGTATTCAGGCTGGGCGCGTTTGGACCAACTGTTACCATGCGTATCCGGCGCATGCGGCGTTTGGCGGCTACAAGCAGTCCGGTATCGGGCGTGAGAACCATAAAATGATGCTGGAACACTATCAGCAAACCAAGTGCCTTCTGGTGAGCTACTCTGATAAGCCGATGGGGCTGTTCTGATTTACTCACGCCATGCTGTTCCCGCCTGTTCTGGTGAGCACGCATGGCGTAAGCCAATAGGTTTTTTCCGTATGAGTCCGTCGTGATCGCTTAGATTTGCCCGATTGTTGAGCGCTGGTGGTTGATAATAGCAGATCGTTGATAATAGATTGTGCCAGCGCTTAACAACGGCTACGCTATTTTGAATAGCGCTTTGCTTTCAAGAGGTTGTGCATGACGGATAAGATCGGCTGGATTAATAACCTGCGGGCTCTGGCCTGCATGATGGTCGTTCTGATTCATAGCACAACGTACTCTATTACCGCAGGTGGTACGCCGGGCGATGGTCACTGGGATGTGGCGAATATCCTGAACTCTGCGTCGCGCGTCTGTGTTCCGCTGTTTTTCATGATCTCGGGTTACTTATTCTTTGGCGAGCGCAGCGCGGGGAAAAAACATTTCCTGCGTATCGGTTTATGCCTGCTTTTTTATAGTATGGTCGCGCTGATCTATATTGCGACACTCACGCCGATTAATGGTCTGAATTCATTGTACCATGCGCTGCAAAAACCGGTCTTTTATCACTTATGGTTTTTCTACGCCATTATCGTGATTTATCTGCTCTCCCCGCTTATTACCATCAAGCCAGTATCGGGCAAATATTTAGTGGTCTTGATTGTCTTATTGGCAGTTGTCGCCAACCCCAATACGGGGCGGGTGGAATTTGAAGGGTTTAAGTTACTGCCCGTGAATCTCTATATTTACGGCGATACGTTTTACTATGTGCTGTATGCCGCGCTGGGGCGTGCATTGGGAATGTTGGAAGTACCAAAGAAAATCGCGTTAGCCGCTATCCCGTTCTTTATCGCATGTGCCGCGTTGGTCGCGCTAGGGACTAAGCACCACACATTATTGAACGATACGTTTACCCAGACATTTTACATCTACTGTGGCCCGCTGGTTTTTCTGGCGGCGGTCAGCCTGCTGGTGGCGTTTAAGCACTTCTATAGCCAGCGGATTTTACCGGGCTTTGCCATCATTTCGCGCCATTCGCTGGCGATTTACGGCTTCCACGCGTTGATCATTCACTACCTGCGTACGCATGACGTGGTACTGCCATCCCACCCGGTTCTCGATATTTTGTATGTTTTCGCCATCGCGCTAGGAGCCAGCCTGCTGCTTTCGATGGCGCTACAGAAAATTGACGTGCGGCGTTGGGTGAGTTGACCGTTTGCCCGCCGTGCCGGACGAATCGTGTTACATCAACGGCTTAAGCTGCTGGTAGAGAGCCTGGAATGTGCGTCTCCGTTCGGCATAGTCGTCATGGCGCTGAGCGTCGGGTTGATGAACCTGCTCCAGCGGCAGTGGCGGCAGAAGGTCTGCCAGTGGCGTATGCGGGTGCATGGCGATTTGCGCCAAACGAGCCGCCCCCAGCGCGGGGCCAACATCTCCTCCCGTGCGGTACTCCAGCGTTTGGCCACTGATATCCGCCAGCATTTGCCGCCAGTAGGCGCTACGCGCGCCGCCGCCAATCAGCGTGATGCTGTCAGGCTTTAGCCCGGTCATATGCAGTGCGTCCATACCATCGGCAAGTGCAAATCCCACGCCTTCCAGTACCGCTTTTGCCAGTTCCAGGCGGCCGTGCTGATGGGTGAGCCCCCAGAATGCGCCTTTGGCATCGGGATTATTGTGCGGGGTACGTTCGCCGGAAAGATAGGGTAAGAACCACACCGGCGTGATTGTGTCATCGACGGGCGTCGAGGCAATTTCCTGCAACAGCGCGGGCACGCTCTCAGCATGCGTCA
Organism: Pectobacterium artocarpous; assembly: GCF_046159765.1. Classification (NCBI taxonomy): domain Bacteria; kingdom Pseudomonadati; phylum Pseudomonadota; class Gammaproteobacteria; order Enterobacterales; family Pectobacteriaceae; genus Pectobacterium; species Pectobacterium artocarpous. The sequence continues at coordinate 28,369 of NZ_JBJXVK010000010.1, read as the reverse complement.
GATGGGCGACCCAGTCGAGGCAGGACGCGGCGCTTAATATCACGGACATCAGGTGCCAGGTATTCGGCAGCGCGTGGCAGAAGCTGTGGACAGCATGTTGTGGGTTGCTGAGAAAGCCGTCGCTGACGGCGAAGTAAACGCCGGAGGTGCCGAGAGACAGCATCGCCTGTCCGGTTTGATATAGCCCGACGCCAATTGCTCCCGCCGCGTTATCCCCACCGCCGGCAATCACGGGGACGGGATGCATACCCCAGCGGCTGGCGATGTCGGGCTTCAGATAACCGGTAATCTGGCTGCCTTCATACAGTGCGGGCATATGTTTGCGGCTCAACGCGCAGGCTTCCAGCAGGGTGTCGCTCCAGTCTCGTTTGGAGACATCCAGCCAGAGTGTGCCAGCAGCATCGGACATATCGCTGGCAAATTCTCCCGTCAGACGCCAGCGCAAATAATCTTTCGGCAGCAGGACTTTGTCGATTTGGCGAAATATCTCGCTTTCGTTTTCCTGTACCCATTTCAGTTTGGGTGCAGTGAAACCCGGCATCATCAGGTTGCCGGTAATCTGGCGCGATGTGGGCACTTGCTGTTCCAGTGTTCGGCATTGCGCGGCGCTACGTCCGTCATTCCAGAGAATCGCGGGTCGCAGCACGTTCTGGCGGGCATCCAGCAAGGTTGCCCCGTGCATTTGTCCGGTCAGCCCCAGGGCTTTCACGCTGCGAAGGCTGTGCGCGGCCGCTAACGCCTGTAGCGCCCGATCGGTTGCCAGCCACCAGTCTTCAGGCTCTTGCTCCGACCAAAGCGGATGCGGGCGGGAAATGCTCAGCGCGGCGCTATGGCTTGCAATTACTTCGCCGATTTCATCCAGCAGGATAGCTTTCACACCGGACGTACCCAGATCAATACCGATATACATAGTGGCTCCTGATAAGCCTCTGCGACAGGGCTGGATTTGTCGCAGTAGATGACGTAGTGAGCGTAGCGTTTTAGCCAAAGAGGTGGCGGTTAACCAGATTTTCCAGCAATTCTTGCTGACCACTCTGGTGTTGTGGCGCCAGTTGATGGCTTTCCGCATACTGGGCAAGTGATTCCAGCGAGGCTTTACCTTGCAGGATTTGTTGACCCAGTTCTCCGTTCCAGCCAGCATAGCGTTTAGCAACCAGTTGATTGAGTTTATCATCTTCAATCATTCTGGCGGCGGCCTTGAGCGCCAGTGCCAGCGTATCCATCGCACCGATGTGCGCATGGAAAAGGTCATAGCGATCGGTACTTTGGCGACGAACCTTGGCATCAAAGTTCATGCCTCCCGTCGTGAAGCCGCCCGCTTTGAGAATCTCATACATAATCAGCGTGTTCTCTTCCACGCTGTTAGGGAACTGATCGGTGTCCCAGCCGAGCTGTGGATCGCCGCGGTTTGCATCGACCGATCCGAAAACGCCCAGCGCGACAGCAGTAGCGATCTCATGGTGGAATGAATGGCCCGCCAGCGTCGCGTGGTTGGCTTCCACGTTGACTTTAATCTCTTTTTCCAGCCCAAACTGTTTCAGAAAGCCGTAGACAGTGGCGACATCGTAGTCGTACTGGTGCTTGGTGGGTTCCTGCGGCTTCGGCTCAATGAGCAGCGTGCCCTGAAAGCCGATTTTGTGTTTATGTTCGACGACCATCTGCATGAAGCGGCCAATCTGCTCACGCTCCTGACGCAGGTCGGTATTGAGCAGGGTTTCATAGCCTTCGCGCCCGCCCCACAGCACATAATTCTCGCCACCCAGTTTTTTGGTCGCGTTCATGGCCGTGAACACCTGCGTGGCCGCCCAGGCAAAGACATCCGGGTCAGGGTTGGTGGCCGCACCTGCACCATAGCGGGGATGGGTGAAGCAGTTGGCGGTGCCCCACAGCAGCTTCACGCCGCTATCCTGCTGCTTTTCCGCCAGCACATCGGTGATAACCGCAAAGTTATGCAGATACTCTTTCAGTGAGTTCCCTTCTGGTGCGACATCGACGTCATGAAAGCAGTAGTAAGGCACATCCAGCTTTTGAAAGAATTCGAAGGCGATATCCGTTTTGCGCTTTGCCAGCTCCAGCGCGTCGCCTGACTGCTGCCACGGTCGGGCAAAGGAGCCGACGCCGAACATATCCGCGCCGTTCCAGCAGAATGTGTGCCAATACGCGACAGCAAAACGCAAATGGTCCGCCATACGTTTACCGAGAATTTCCTGGTCGGGATTGTAGTGACGAAAGGCGAAGGGATTGTCGCTTTGGCTACCTTCATAACGGACTTTTTCGATCTGTTCAAAATAGGCTTGCATCGTTAACTCCTTAGAACCACCCAGACGGAAGAGACGGGAATGGGAGTAATTTTAGGAGTGGATGAGTGTTTCCTCAATTACGTTATTTCACACTGAAATTCAGAGAATTATTAAATGTGCGCTGCGTCGCAAAAATAACGTTATTTAATCTGAATGCGCTTCGCAATATGTAACAACATGAAAATGTGACTCGACAATAAAATATGACCCGCATCAAAAAAAAGAAATTAAACCAAAAAACATAATTGGAGGATAAAAATCTGTAATTGATGGGGGGATGTTTAGCGACAATAATCATTTGGCTATTGGAGTCTTAGGCCCTGCATCTTAAATAAAAAAGGTACGCGATGATGAAAGTTAAACATTTTTTACTCTCAGCTTGTGCCGTATTCACTTTAGTTTGTCAGCCCGGATTCGCGAAGGACGTTAAAATAGGCATGGCGATTGATGACTTGCGCCTTGAACGCTGGCAGAAAGATCGCGATCTTTTTGTTGATCAAGCCAAAAAGCAGGGCGCTGATGTGTTTGTTCAATCAGCAAACGGCAATGAGGCCACGCAAATATCTCAAATAGAAAACATGATCAATCGCGGTGTTGATGTCTTGGTTATTATTCCTTATAACGGCCAGGTACTTGGTAATGTGATTGCGGAAGCAAAACGTGAGGGAATAAAAGTGCTTGCTTATGACCGCATGATTAATAATACCGATGTGGATTTTTATATTTCATTTGATAATGAAAAGGTTGGTGAACTACAGGCGAAATATCTCGTCGATAAGGTGCCCGGCGGAAACTATTTCTTAATGGGTGGCTCACCCGTTGATAATAACGCGAAGCTGTTTCGTCAGGGGCAAATGAAAGTGCTCACGCCACTGATCGAAAGTGGGAAAATAAACGTGGTCGGCGATCAGTGGGTTGATGCCTGGCTACCCGAGAATGCGCTGAAAATTATGGAAAATGCGCTAACGGCGAACAGCAATAAGATTGATGCGGTTGTCGCATCGAACGACGCGACGGCGGGCGGGGCGATTCAGGCGCTTGCCGCACAGGGGTTGGCTGGGAAAGTCGCGATTTCCGGCCAGGATGCCGATCTGGCAGCCATCAAGCGCATTGTGGCAGGCACGCAAACCATGACGGTCTATAAACCGATCAGCAAGCTGGCGAAAGATGCCGCAGATATTGCCGTAACACTGGGTTCAGGTAAAACACCAGAGTCTAACGCTAAGTTAAACAATGGGTTGAAAGACATTCCTTCCTTCTTACTGACGCCGATTTCTGTCGATAAATCCAATATCGATTCCACCGTCATTGCCGATGGCTTCCACAAAAAAGTGGATGTGTATTAACACACGTTACAGCCACTAAATTTCAGGATGCAGGAAAGAGGTGTACCGAGCCATGACACGAGGTTGTGACTCGCCATTGTCGCAGGAGAGGTCTGAGACACCTGAATCACGGAGGCCGCAATGCCATATCTGTTGGAAATGAAAAACATCACCAAAGCGTTTGGCGCGGTGAAAGCCGTCGATAACGTTAGCCTGACGCTGGAAGCGAGTCAGGTCTTGTCGTTATGTGGCGAGAATGGCTCTGGCAAATCCACCTTAATGAAGGTGCTGTGTGCCATCTACCCGTACGGCAGCTATGACGGGCAGATCGTTTTTTCCGGTGACGAACTGCGCGCCAATCATATTCGCGATACGGAGCAAAAAGGCATTGCGATTATTCATCAGGAACTGACGCTGGTGAAGGAAATGACGGTGCTGGAGAACCTCTTTTTGGGCAACGAGTGGTCGCGTTTTGGCGTAATGGATTACGACAATATGTACCTTCGCTGCCAGCGCATGCTGGAGCAGGTTAAGCTGGCCGTCGACCCAGATACCAAAGTGGGTGAACTTGGGTTAGGCCAGCAACAACTGGTGGAAATTGCCAAGGCGCTGAATAAGCAGGTGCGTTTGTTGGTGCTGGATGAACCAACGGCCTCATTGACCGAACGGGAAACCGCCATCCTGCTGGAGATCATTCAGGATCTGCGCGCTCACGGTATTTCCTGCATCTATATCTCGCACAAGCTTAACGAAGTTAAGGCCATTTCCGATGTGATTTGCGTGATTCGTGATGGGAAACATATTGGTACACGGCCAGCGGCTGAGCTGAGCGAAGATCAGATTATTGCCATGATGGTGGGGCGAGAGCTGACGGAGCTTTATCCCAATGAGCCTCATGTCATTGGTGAAGAAGTGCTGCGCGTAGAACACCTTACCGCCTGGCACCCCGTCAATCGCCACATTCGCCGGGTGGATGATGTCTCGTTTGCTCTTCACCGAGGTGAACTTCTCGGTATTGCCGGACTGGTGGGGTCAGGACGTACGGAAATGGTGCAATGCCTGTTTGGTGCCTATCACGGCCGCTGGCAGGGCGACGTATTTATTGATGGCGAGCAGGTGTCTATCAGCAACTGCCAGCAGGCGATGGCGCGGGGCATTGCGATGGTGCCAGAGGATCGTAAGAAGGATGGTATCGTCCCGGTGATGAGCGTGGCACAGAACATGACGCTGGCGGCACTTGATCGATTCACAGGGGCGTTTTCCATGCTGGACGATGCCCGTGAGCAGGACATCATCCGACAGTCGCTGGCGAACCTGAAAGTGAAAACCTCCAGCCCGGAACTGGCGATCGCCAGGCTGAGCGGCGGTAACCAGCAAAAAGCGGTGCTGGCGAAATGTCTGCTGCTGAATCCCCGTATTCTGATTCTCGATGAACCGACGCGCGGTATCGATATCGGTGCCAAATATGAAATCTACAAACTTATTAATGCACTGGTAAAACAGCACATTGCCGTCATTGTCATTTCTTCTGAATTGCCCGAAGTGCTGGGGTTGAGCGATCGGGTGTTGGTGATGCATCAGGGGCGGATCAAAGCGGATTTGATCAATTGTGATTTAACCCAGGAACAGGTTATGGAAGCCGCATTGAGGAGTGAACATTGTGCTGAAAACATCGCAGTCTGAACAACAACATCTCGCTGGCTCTGCCTCGATGCTGCAACGGTTGAAAAGCATCAACCTTCAGGTCTACGTGATGATTGTGGCCATCATCGCCATCATGCTCTTTTTCACCTATATGACCGACGGGGCGTATCTCAGCGCGCGGAATCTCTCCAACCTTCTGAGGCAAACGGCGATCACTGGCATTCTGGCGGTTGGTATGGTGTTTGTCATTATCTCCGCCGAGATCGATCTGTCGGTTGGTTCGATGATGGGGTTATTGGGCGGTGCAGCGGCTATTTTTGATGTCTGGTTTGGCTGGCCTTTACCGTTGACCATCGTTGTGACACTCGCGCTGGGATTGCTGCTTGGCGCGTGGAATGGCTGGTGGGTCGCCTATCGGAAAGTCCCTTCTTTCATCGTGACGCTGGCGGGGATGCTGGCTTTTCGCGGTATCCTGATCGGCATTACCAATGGGACAACGGTTTCCCCGACCAGCGAAGCGATGTCGCAGATTGGTCAAAGTTATCTGCCTTCCGGCATCGGTTTTATGTTCGGCGCCATTGGGTTGATGGTGTTTATTACCTGCCAGTGGCGTCGGCGCAGTAGCCGTGCGCGATTAGGGTTACCGATAAACCCTCCCGCAGGCGATATTAGCCGCCAGACCGTGACAGCACTGGTGGTGTTGGGCGCGATTTATCTGCTGAATGATTATCGCGGTGTGCCAACACCGGTTCTGGTGCTGACGCTGTTGATGCTGGGCGGTATTTTTCTGGCGACGCGAACCGCATTTGGCCGTCGTATCTATGCCGTGGGGGGAAATATTGATGCTGCCCGCTTATCGGGCGTAAATGTCGAACGTACCAAAATGGCTGTGTTCGCGATTAATGGGCTGATGGTCGCGGTCGCCGGGCTGATTCTCAGCTCGCGGCTAGGGGCCGGGTCGCCATCCGCCGGGAACATTGCCGAGCTGGATGCGATTGCCGCCTGTGTGATTGGCGGCACCAGTCTGGCGGGCGGTATTGGCAGTGTGGCGGGCGCGGTGATGGGGGCATTTATCATGGCGTCGCTGGATAACGGAATGAGCATGCTGGATGTGCCGACGTTCTGGCAATACGTCGTAAAAGGCGGAATCCTGCTATTGGCGGTGTGGATGGATACGGCAACAAAGCGGCGTGTGTGACGTGATGCGAGGGTGGTGGAGGAAATACGTGGCGGCTCGCAATAATCAGCAAATTATTTTGGCCTCTGGGGGCGCTGTGCTATTCAAAGAAGCAGACTTGATTCAAGGAACTTGCGATTAATGAGTGCCGACTGCCATGTTTGAAAAACGCTATCGCATCACGCTGCTGTTCAATGCCAACAAAGTGTATGACCGTCAGGTGGTTGAAGGGGTTGGCGAATATTTACAGGCTTCTCAGTGTGACTGGGACATCTTCATCGAAGAGGACTTCCGTTGCCGCATTGATAACATCAGAGAGTGGCTGGGAGACGGCGTGATTGCCGATTTTGACGATGGCGAGATCAAGCAGCTACTACAGGATGTGAATGTGCCGCTGGTGGGCGTTGGCGGTTCCTACCATCGGCCTGAGGGTTACCCACCTGTGCATTATATTGCGACAGATAATTATGCACTGGTGGAAAGCGCGTTTATGCACCTCAAAGAGAAAGGGCTTCACCGCTTTGCTTTTTATGGCCTGCCGGCATCGGGCGGGAAAGGTTGGGCGCAGGAGCGGGAATACGCGTTTCGGCAGTTGGTTGCGGCAGAAAAGTATCAGGGCGTGGTGTATCAGGGGATGGAAACGTCACCGGATAACTGGCAATACGCGCAAAATCGGCTGGCCGACTGGGTGCAGGGGCTGCCGCCGCAGACGGGGATTATCGCGGTGACGGATTCGCGCGCGCGCCATCTGTTGCAGGTCTGCGAACACCTGAATATTGCCGTACCGGAGAAGCTGTGCGTGATCGGGATCGATAACGAAGATCTGATTCGCTACCTTTCACGCGTCGCGCTCTCGTCGGTGGCGCAGGGCACGCGCCAAATGGGATATCGCGCAGCGAAGTTGCTGCATCAACTGCTGTTGAATCAGGTCGATTTACCGTTGCAACGTATTTTGGTGCCACCCGTTCGAGTGGTAGAACGTCGCTCAACGGATTATCGCTCTGTGCACGATCCCGCGGTTATTCAGGCGATGCACTTTATCCGCTATCACGCCTGCAAAGGGATTAAGGTCGAGCAGGTGCTGGATGCGGTAGGGATTTCCCGATCGAATCTGGAAAAGCGCTTCAAAGATGAAGTGGGTCAGACGATTCACGGTGTGATTCACACGGAGAAGCTGGATCGGGCGCGTAACTTGCTGATATCGACCTCGCTCTCGATCGGCGAGATCTCGTTAATGTGCGGCTACCCTTCGCTGCCTTACTTTTATGCCGTCTTTAAGAAAGGGTATGACATTACGCCGAAGGAGTACCGCGAACGTTATGGAGAAGGTTATTAAGCCCATTCGGTTATTAAGGCTATTCACAGAAGAAGGTCATGCAGGAAGGCGCGGCGGTGCGCGCCTTATTATTAGGCGGATGAGTGGTTACGCTGGCACGCGCCAGTAATCGTAATCGATGTGCTTAACCTGGAAGTTGGCGTTCTCTTTGTCTCCGGTCAGACGGCTAGCGATGGTAAAGGCAAAATCGAACGTCACGCCCAATCCTTTACCGCTGATCAGATTGCCGTCTTCCACGACTTTCTCGTCAACATAAACACCATCGGTCACGTCCTGCCATAAATTGCCGGAGCAAACGTAGCGACGGCCTTTTAGCAGGTTGTTACCGCCTAATACGCGTGCAGCCGCAGAGCACAGCGGGCAAATCAGTTTTCCCGCCTCGTCATGGTGACGGATAAACTCGACGACCATCGGGTTGGCGGCCAGGTTTACCGTACCTTGTGGGCCGCCGGGAATGACCACGGCATCAAACAGCGTGTCCTGGTTTCTTTCCAGCAGAGAATCGGCAAACATGCGAATATTGTGATAACTGCGCAGTTCCAGTCTGTCATAGCATGACAGCATGGTGACTTCTATCTTCATGCGGTGCAGTACATCAATCACCATGATCGCTTCCGCTTCTTCAAACCCTGGGGCCAGCAGAACGGCGACTTTCTTAGACATAGCATCTCCAGCAATATGCAAGGGAAAGTGTTAACCGCAAGAGGATAGCAAAGAAATATCGATAAAATGAAACGATGTTTTATTAATGTTGAGTGGGTCGCGTAAATGATTTTTGCTGCTTAGCCTGAAGAGAAGATGGCGCTATACTTGCTAACTTGGTCGTGAATCGGCCACGAATTTTTTTACACGAAAGCATGACTCTTCTCTTCCTGTCCCGCCAAAAAGATGTTTAAATTATCACTCACTTATTTTGCATAAATATGCATTTGTGAGTGCGTCGATTTTGATTATCGACCGGCCCGTCTGATGTAGGATGTGTACAGGGCCCAAACGCTCATTAATGCATGGCGTAACATAATGGTGTGGGCTGCGAGGCTTCTATCCATAGATCTTTCGAGCAGGGATATATTTATGACAACGATTCTCAAGCATCTTCCGGTTGGTCAGCGTATTGGTATTGCGTTCTCGGGTGGTCTGGATACCAGCGCCGCGCTGCTTTGGATGCGGCAAAAGGGCGCGGTTCCTTATGCATATACCGCAAATCTGGGGCAGCCAGATGAGGATGACTACGAGGAAATCCCTCGTCGGGCTATGGAATATGGCGCGGAAAATGCTCGCCTTATCGATTGCCGTAAGCAACTGGTTGCTGAAGGTATCGCTGCGATTCAGTGTGGCGCATTCCACAACACGACGGCGGGCGTGACCTACTTCAACACCACGCCGCTGGGCCGCGCCGTTACTGGTACGATGCTGGTTGCGGCGATGAAAGAAGATGGCGTAAACATCTGGGGTGACGGCAGCACCTATAAAGGCAACGATATTGAGCGTTTCTATCGTTACGGCCTGCTGACCAACGCTGAACTGAAGATTTATAAGCCGTGGCTGGATACCGACTTCATTGATGAGCTGGGTGGCCGTCAGGAGATGTCCGAGTTTATGGCGCAGGCAGGCTTCGGCTATAAAATGTCGGCCGAGAAAGCCTATTCCACCGATTCCAACATTCTGGGTGCAACGCACGAAGCGAAGGATCTGGAATTCCTGAATTCCAGCGTCAAAATCGTCAACCCGATTATGGGCGTGAAATTCTGGGATGAGAACGTCAAGGTTCCGGCCGAAGAAGTGACTATCCGTTTTGAACGTGGTCATCCGGTTGCGCTGAACGGCAAGACCTTTGCCGATGATGTTGAACTGATGCTGGAAGCAAACCGTATCGGTGGACGCCACGGTCTGGGTATGAGCGATCAGATCGAAAACCGTATCATTGAAGCGAAAAGCCGTGGCATCTATGAAGCGCCGGGAATGGCACTGTTGCACATTGCCTACGAGCGTCTGGTTACCGGTATCCACAACGAAGACACCATCGAGCAATACCACGCCAATGGTCGTCAGCTGGGGCGCTTCTTGTATCAGGGACGCTGGTTTGATTCTCAGGCGCTGATGCTGCGTGATGCTTCTCAGCGTTGGATCGCCAGCGCCATTACTGGCGAAGTAACGCTGGAGCTGCGTCGTGGCAATGATTACTCCATCATGAACACCGTGTCTGACAACCTGACCTATAAACCAGAGCGTCTGACCATGGAGAAAGGCGACTCGGTCTTCTCGCCGGATGACCGTATCGGCCAACTGACCATGCGTAATCTGGATATTACGGACACCCGTGAAAAACTGTTTAACTATGTTGAAACGGGCTTGCTCTCTTCCTCTGCCAGCACGGGTCTGCCGCAGGTAGGCCAACTGCAGGATAAAACAGAGAAATAACGCGGAGATTAAGTAAGATAAAAATCCGGAATCGTCTCGCGTTTCCGGATTTTTTTTATCTGTTTATCATCTGTTTATGTTTTACCTTCTCGCGGTGTTTTTTCGTATATGAACTCTTGCTGACAATGCAGGTTGCATCTGTACAACCATCGTGGAAAGGGACAGAATACCTGTAAATAATCCGCCTGGATAATAATCTGAAGGCGAAGGATATGTGGGATGAAGTGTCATGAGGTTATGTATTAACTTTTCAATGGAGGAAAAATGCTAGAGATATTTGATGTAAATCACGCCTTGCTGTCAGAAACGAAATCAGAAGAGCTATTTACCCTCAGAAAAGAGACGTTTAAAGATCGACTGGATTGGGCGGTGCAATGTACTGATGGAATGGAATTTGATCAGTATGATAATAATAATACGACTTATCTTTTTGGTATCAAAGATAACACGGTTATTTGCAGTCTGCGATTTATTGAAACAAGATACCCTAACATGATTACTGGAACATTCTTTCATTACTTCAAGGAGATAAATATACCTGAAGGGAACTATCTGGAATCTAGTCGGTTTTTTGTGGATAAGTCTCGTGCAAAAGATATTCTTGGTAATGAATATCCAATTAGTTCGATGCTTTTTCTTTCAATGATTAATTATTCAAGACATAAAGGCTATGATGGAATATATACGATAGTAAGTCATCCTATGCTGACGATATTAAAGCGTTCTGGCTGGGGAATTAGCGTAGTCGAGCAAGGTTTATCAGAAAAGCAGGAAAGAGTGTATTTAGTTTTTCTTCCCGTTGATGATGAGAATCAGGAAGCTTTAGCTCGCCGTATTAATCGCAGTGGTGCATTTATGAACAATGAATTGAAGCAATGGCCTCTACGGGTTCCTGCTGCTATTGCACGGGCCTAATGAGCTGTAACTCAACGCCGAGCCTTATGGCATGCTTGGCATTTAGGACTCCAAGTTTTTTCACAACATTGCCGATATGAAATTTTACCGTGCTAGTTTTTATACCAAGGATAATTGCAACTTCCAGATAGGTTTTCCCCATACTGGCCCAGTAAAGAATCTCGTTTTCTCGTTGGGAAAAGATTTCTTTATTATTTAATTGTTTTTTACTTTCAATCATCTCTCTGCAAAGGGAGATGATTTTTTCATATGCATCAATTAATAGCATCTGAAAAGTATCTTTCCTCTCTTCAATGAATGCTTCGACATCATCTGGATATGAGCTATCCACGATAATTGATAGCATAGCGAGATTATCACCATGATCGTGAAGTACAAAAGTGTACCCATTGATAATATTATATTTCTTGGAGAGGTCAAATATCTTTGCAAGCTGCAATCGTGTGTTAATAACCAGACTTTTCTCCCAAGAAAAAGGAGAAATCTTATTGAATGATGCAAGAACCACAGGGTCAATATGCTGATAGTTATTTTCTTTGTAGAGTGCAACCCATTCGTCGGGGTAGCTGGAAATGATGATCATTTGAGAAGGGTTCTTCTTATTGAGAACCATAAATGAGAATTTTACGCCGTCGTAGTGATCCAGATTTTTACTGAAGTGCTTTTTAATTACTTTGCTTATTATTTCACTATCGTTAAATAATGGCGACATTTCATGACCTCAGTCTGAAGAATCAACATCCTTGTAATGGAAAAAGTATATACCTACACCTGTACCTAAGTCTAATTGTTGTGCGTAAGTGAAAAAACGTACAATCCAGTAATCGTATTGGGGCGTAAAACAAAAGAAATACACACCGCTCAGGATAAGCGTGATGATTGGCTAACATCAGGGAATGCCAATTAAGCAATATTTATCAATAGTATAATAAAAGTAATCTTCTCTAATGGCCTGTGTCATTTTACAGGCCCATGAGGTATCGGTTACTGGGAATGGATATCCTGTGTCTTGTTTTCACAAGCCGCATTCACCTTTCACATTATGCTCTCTCTTCGTGACCTATCACGCTTCATCGATATTGTTGTATTCCCACAGCCTATTAAAATGTATATCGTCGAGATTGCGGGCTGAGTTCCTATTACCCATAAAAGGCCGTGCAGTGGTTGCCGCCGCTCCCCATGGTTGTACTCTGTCATAGCTGGCGTCAATTATGCTGTCGCGAATGACTAACTGGCCGTTTGCCGTCTGCCCCGGTTGGTATCCTGTTTGCCTTGCCCCCTGATCCCAGGCTCGGCCTAATCTGGCTTTTCTTTCTCTGCTGAAACCTTCATCCCCCGTAAAGCGGCACTTCACCGCCAGAAAACCGTATTGCACCCACGGCATGCTATCAGGCGCAAAGACATGAATATCTTTCCCTCCACGGCTTGAAACCGTATGAAAGTGGACACGCTCGAATACCGCAGTTGCGCGCCCAAAAACGTAATCAACATCACCCTCGATGTAGCTATCTTTAATGTAGGCACGGCTGTAGCGATCTGTGACGTATTCATTGCGGAGATTGCTGGTATTGACGAAAAATGTATCCTGACGACCAATGAGGTGCACCCTTTCAAGCTGTACCTTGTCGCCGTCGGTGCGTAGTGCGACGGCCTGATGTGCACGACCATCTACCGAATCCAGCAGGGTATTCACCACCGTCAGGTTCTTCATCTGGAAATTGTCGCTCTGCGACCACACTACGGCGGAACAAATGGTATCAATCGTCGCGTTCTGCTTTGACGCACAAAGATCATACATGTACCAGGCGGGATCGCCGGGCTGATATTCACCGTTAGAATTTACCGTTTCCCGATAGGTTGCCGGTGAAACCATAGAATCCAGCGCAAGTTGAATCACCACGTCATTCGGTTGATCGCCTGCCCCGAAGAGTGTTAGCGGCGGTGCATCGGCGGGAATGTAGACCGTGCCGGTGTAGGTGCCCGGTAACAGTTTAATCGCAATACGCTCCTGACCTTGCTGTGCCCGCAGCGCGGCATTGACCGCCTGCTGAACATGAGCGTGTGTTGCACCATTTACCCCGACCTGTGGCCCAACAACCCACGGTGTCACTGGATTGACCATAATCGGCGCGGGTTGCCAGACGTCGGTGTCAGCATGGTTATCGTGCTCAGGCGGCGTAAAATAGTGCGATAGCGTAAAGCGACTCGCTTCCTGCTCGGAAAGAATGGGGCGAGAAACCGTGCCGGGGTATGTTGTTTTTGTCATTGCGCTACCCTAATAAAGAAGTCAGAAGCTAATTCCCCTGATACCACGTCCAGACCTTGATCAGCAGTGCCGCTGATACACTCCAGCATACGACAGCCGCGAGCAATGCCTGTGGCAACTTCATCCACGCGGTAAAGTAGTAAAGTGAGATGAGATAGACCAAATAAGGAATTACGGACCAGATGCCAAATAGGATGGTGGCGCGCAGCGCTTCCAGCCCGCGCTCAGTGCCAACGATATAATGTGCGATCAGCGCGAACGTGGGGAATAGCGGCACCAGCCCGGCAATATAATAGTTTCGGCTTTTCGCCAGTACGCTGATGAGTAATGCGATCAGTGCACCAATAACAGATTTAATAAATAATGACATAAGTATAACTTCTGGCGTAATTAAGCATCGTGAATGAACAGAGAATAGCGAAAAAGTATCTGGATGGAATAGCACGATCGCACAGCTTAAGATTTCAATTCGTGGTGATTTAGTTATTCTTATCAACAGAATGAATAAATACCGCGCACGATAGTCTTATCGTGCGCGGGTAAAACGATAATGAATATGGAAAGGATTGATATTGAAAATACAAGGTCATACCTTCACTAAGGGATTGGTTCCAATAAAGATTATTGCTACCGGCAGCGCGCTTCCCGCGCAGCAGTTGACCTCGGCTGAATTAGATGTACGGCTCAATAAACCCGCCGGTTATGTCGAAAGCCGTTCCGGTATTATCTATCGACACCATGCGGATAACCATGCCAGCCAGGCCGAACTCGGTGTGGCGGCGTTGAATGACGCGCTGACGCGAGGCGTTATTCCACCGGCATCCATTGACCTGCTGCTGTTTGCTTCTGCGATTCCCATTCAGGCGCTGCCTTATAGCGCCAGTCATTTATTAAAAGCCTCGTCTTTGCCGAAAGGGACGGCCTGTTTTGATATTAACAGCAGTTGCGTCAGCTTTATTTCCGCGCTTCAGGTGGCGGCTGGGCTGTTAAATACGGTTGCCTATCGTCGCATCGCCATTGTCTCTACCGAACTCGCTTCGCGTGGTATTGACTGGGATGACGAAGAATCGTCGCTGATTTTTGGCGATGGCGCCGCGTGCGCCATTGTTGAACGCGGTGATGGCCGCAGCGGCATTGCGGCGTGTTTGCTGGAAACGTATCCGAAGGGCAGCGAACTGTGCCAGATTCGCGCAGGCGGCACCTTGCGTAACCCGCGGGCAGGGATGGAACTGCATGATTTTCTGTTCCATATGCAGGGGAAACGGCTATTCAGGCAGGCTTCTGCCTTGATTGAGGGCTATCTGCAACGGCTGCTTGAGGCCAGCGGTTATTCGCTGGATCAGATGGCGGCGGTGATTCCGCATCAGGCCAGTCACCTGTCGCTGGAACACATGCGTAAACGGCTGGCGATCCCGACGGAAAAGCTGATTGATATTTATCGCTACCACGGTAATCAGGTGGCGGCGTCGATTCCGACGGCGCTGCATCATGCCATCGTGACGCAACGCCTGCCTGAAGGGGAACCCGCGATACTGGTCGGTACGGCAGCAGGGCTGACGCTGGGCGGCATGGTATTAATTCCATGAGAGTCTTCGTCACGGGCGCGACCAGCGGGTTGGGGCGTAACGCGGTGGAATGGCTGCTTCAGGCCGGACATCAGGTGCTGGCCTGTGGGCGCGATCGCACGGTGGGGCAGCAGCTTGAAGCATTGGGCGCGCAGTTCGTCTGTCTTGATTTGGTCGAAGCCTCGGTCGAGCAGTGTCGATTACTGATGACCGACAGTGATGTCGTTTGGCACTGTGCCGCGAAATCCTCACCGTGGGGTCAATATGATGATTTTTATCAGAACAATACTGAGGTAACGGCACGGCTGGCGGAGGCCGCCGGTCAGTTGGGTATCCTGAGCTTTGTGCACATCTCCACGCCCGCGATTTATTTTGATTATCAACACCACCTGAATATTGATGAAAGCTACCGCGCGGTGCGTTTTGCTAATCACTATGCGCAGACCAAATTTCTGGCGGAAGAACGCCTTCAGGCGCTAGTGCCACGCTACCCGCAAACGACCTACGTGATTCTGCGTCCGCGCGGCCTGTTTGGCCCGCATGACCGCGTGATTCTGCCGCGAGTTCTGGAGCAGATCGCGGTGGGCGGCGGTGTACTGCGTCTTCCTCGCGGCGGTAAGGCGCTGCTGGATCTGACCTTTGTCGGCAATGTGGTGGAGGCGATGGCGCTTGCCAGCCAGCGAACGGGGTTAGTGTCTGGCTCGGCGTACAACATCACCAATCATGAACCTGCACGCCTTGCAGATATGCTCGAGCAACTGCTGGTCGGTCAATTAGCGATGCATTATCGCGTCAGGGCGGTGCCGTATCCGCTGCTGCACGCTATCGCGGGCGGAATGGAGCTGTTTTCGTGGTTTAGTCGAAAAGAGCCGCTGCTGACGCGCTACAGCGCGGGGGCGGTGAATTTCGATATGACGCTCAGTGCAGAGAAAGCGCAGCGCGAGCTGGGCTATCAGCCGCGTTTTTCCCTTCAGCAGGGCATCGCGTTAACGGGTCGCTGGTTCAAAACACACCTTGCGCAGTGGAGCACTGACGGACATGGCTAATATTTCGACGTTTGAAGTAGGATACTGCCTGCATCCAGGCTGCATGGCGCTGCGCGGTGCGGGATGGAAAGTATGCCGTTTTCCAGCGCGGGTCTGGATGCTGGAAAGTCAAGGTAAGCGTTGGCTGTGGGATACTGGCTATGCCCAGCATTTCACCGACGCCACGCGTTCCGGTCTGTTCCAACTGTACCGTAGAATGACGCCAGTGCATTTTGAAACGAAAGACGCGCTGATTCATCAGCTACACGCGCAGGGCATTCAGCCTGCCGATATCGACGGCCTGATCATCTCCCATTTTCACGGCGACCATATCGCGGGGCTGCGGGATTTCCCTTCCGTGCCGTTTATCTGTTCGGCGCTGGGCTGGCAGGAGACGCGAAACCTGCGTGGTTTCGCGGCTTTGAAGCGGGCGTTTGTCCCTGCGCTGATCCCTGAACAATTTGAGCAGGCGCTCCAGTTTGTTGAGAGCTTCCCGCTCACCGAGCTGCCTGCCGATCTGGCACCGTTTACGCAAGGTTATGTGCTGCCGGGTAGCGCTAAAGACATCGTGCTGGTGCCGCTGCCCGGCCATGCCGCCGGACACCTTGGTGCGTTTGTGCTGACCGAAAGCGGTTGGGTATTGCTGGCAAGCGATGCCGCCTGGTCACCGCACAGCTATCGCGAAGGTCGCGGGCCGTCGCGGTTGGCGAATCTGGTCATGGACGATCCACAAGCCTATTACCACACGCTGGATCAACTGCACCAGTTGCACCTGAACGGGCAGGTCGAGATTCGGCTGTGCCATGAGGGAGACCTATGATTCCGCTGATGACGATCTGGCACTATTTCCGCGCCAGACGCCTCACCTTTACCACCCGTCAGGCGCTTGAGCGCCACCAACAGCGCCAGCTTTCTCGCTTTGCGCGGCGGGTGCTGGCGCATAGCCCCTATTTTCGCCCTTATTGCCGACTGCCGATTAGCGCCTGGCCCACGATGGATAAAGCCGTGATGATGGCCGAATTCGATCGGATGAACACCGTCGGGCTGAAGCGGGATGAACTGCTCGCCTGCGCACGCCGCAGTGAGGAGGATCGTGACTTCACGCCGAATGTGAATGGGTTTAGCGTCGGGCTGTCTTCCGGCACCTCCGGGCAGCGTGGGCTGTTTGTTGTCAGCCCGCGTGAACAGCAGGTGTGGGCGGGGGGAATGCTGGCTAAAATGCTGCCGGATGGTTTGCGCGCTGGTGAGCGGGTGGCGCTGTTCCTGCGGGCGGATAACAATCTGTACCACAGCGTCGATAACCGCTGGCTCAGCCTGTCGTTTTATGATCTCTTTGCGCCGTTTTCCGAACATGTTGCGCGGCTGGAAGCGTGGTCACCGTCCATTATCGTCGCTCCCGCACAGGTGCTGCGCGAACTGGCGCTAGCGGTACAGCGCGGTGAACTATGCCTGTCGGTCAAAAAGGTGATTTCCGTGGCCGAGGTGCTGGAACCGCAGGATAAGCAATTGTTGCAGCAGGTTTTCGGGCAAGTCGGGGAAGTATATCAGGCGACAGAAGGCTTTCTGGCCTCGACCTGCGAACACGGCACGCTGCACCTCAACGAGGAGTTTGTTCACATTGAGCCGCAGTGGCTGGATGACACACGCTTTACGCCCATCATTACCGATTTTACCCGCAGCACGCAGCCGATTGTGCGCTATCGGTTGGACGATGTGTTGATGAAGCAAAAAACGCCCTGTGCGTGTGGTCGAGTGACGATGGCGATTGCTCGCATTGAAGGGCGCAGTGACGACAGCCTACGCTTGCCAGGCAGTAACGGCGAGTCTCAGACCGTGTTTGCGGATCTCTGTAGCCGGATTATCGCCAATGCGCTGCCGCTGCATGCGGACTATCGGCTAGTTCAGCAGGGTGAAACGACGCTGCATTTATCCGCCGCGTGCAGCCTGCCAGCGCTGGAAGCCTGTCGGGACAGTTTGTCGCAGCAGTTTGCGCTACAGGGGATTGATACATCGCGGCTACGGTGGCATCTCGCCGCCAGTGAGATTTCGCCAGAGTTTACGCAAAAGCGCAGACGGATTACCCGCTTGAAGGAGGAGGTATGAGGCGATTTCCTCAAGCCGCGACGTTATTACGGCTGAAAGCGCTGCTCTTCGGCTGGGGAACGGTCGGCGTGGTGTATCAACTGAGTGCACAGTTTCAGCGGCCGGGTACGGTGCTGCCGACGTCATTCGTTGATGAATGGGTTCTCTTTAGCGCCTCGGCTATCTGGCTGTATCTCTCCTTTTTCATCATTATTCCGCTGTCTTATTTATCCTGCCCGATCGCGCGTCTGGCAGGGCTACGTCGGGCAACGCAGCTTACCGCGTTGATCGCAGGCGCGGTGTATCTGATTTTTCCGACCACGATGGTGTATCCACAGGTTATTAGCGACGATCTATCCGCCCACCTGCTACAGCTTTTGCAACGCATCGACTCGCCACAAAATTGCCTGCCGTCACTGCATATTGCGCTCACGGTGCTGGCGGTGTGGGCAATGAGCGATCGCCAGCACAAGGTGAAAACCGGCTTTTATCTTCTGTGGGGGGGCGCGATTGCTTTTTCCATTCTGCAACTGCGCCGCCACCTGTTCATCGATCTGGTGACCGGGGCGATGCTGGCGGGAATGACCGGATGGATGTTTCTGCGCAGCCGAGAGGCGGTAAAGGCTATTGCTCCACGGGCTCCGTTGCCTGACGATAAGCGCCATCAGGAATGACATCACGATCGATTTGGCCTTACCCATTGTCTTTATGCTGGTCGTCGTGCTCAGTTATGTGCTGGGGCAAATGTTGGCCTCCTTACTGGTGGTATTTTTGCTGCTGGGTACGGACTGGGCTGAGGCTGCACTTAGATCTGACGCCCCACCTTTTTCCAGGGTGAGCTGGTGGGTGGCAAGTGGAAAGTGAAGGAAGAGATCGTGAAAATCGAAGAACGGTAATATTTCCTGCTTCATAGACAGGCGTCGTGGTTGGATGCGGCGTCTGTCATTGCCTCTTTTTCCACTCTGTGGTTATTCCCCCGCGTTCCCCCAATACTTTGCAAAAGTGTTACGTCAGGCGTGCTCAGCATGACTTTTTTGCCACTTGCTAGACTGAGATGGCAGCCATGAAAAGGTAAATGCGGCGTAGATCGTGCAGCATGGCAAAACTTCACAAAAAAGACGTGTTTTATTAACAATTCGTTTATGCGTGGTATTCCCTTACCCTACTTTGGAGACGCCTGACATGAGCCCTACCCAGAAACGTATGTACATCAACGGTGAGTTTGTTGAAAACAGCAGCGGGAAGTGGATTGATGTAGTGAACCCGGCCACAGAGCAGGTTATTTCGCAGATCCCGGAAGGCTCCGCTGATGATGCAAAGCGAGCGATAGACGCGGCAGAAGCCGCACAGCCGGGCTGGGAAGCGCTGCCTGCGGTTGAGCGCGGCGTCTGGCTTCACAAGATCGCCGACGGTATCCGCGAGCGCGAAGCCGAACTGACCGACACCATTATTGCCGAAGGCGGTAAAACGCACGGGCTGGCACAGACGGAAGTGCTGTTCACCGCTGACTACCTAGATTATATGGCGGAGTGGGCGCGCCGTTATGAAGGGGAAATCATTCAGAGTGACCGCCCGAATGAAAACATCTTCGTCTTCCGCAAAGCGATTGGCGTCACGACCGGGATTCTACCGTGGAACTTTCCTTTCTTCCTGATTGCGCGTAAAGCGGCGCCCGCGCTGATTACCGGCAATACCATCGTCATCAAACCGAGCGAAATCACCCCCAATAACGCGGTGATTTTCGCCGAAATCATTCACAACATTGGCCTGCCGAAAGGCGTTATCAATTTTGTTACCGGATACGGCCCGACGGTCGGGCAAGAGCTGGCCGCAAACCCGAAAGTGGGGATGGTCAGCCTGACTGGCAGCGTGGCGGCGGGGATCGCCACCATGACGGCGGCGGCGCAGAACGTCACCAAAGTATCGCTGGAGCTGGGTGGTAAAGCGCCAGCCATCGTGATGGACGATGCCGATCTCGATCTGGCCGTGAAAGCGATTGTCAGTTCTCGCGTCATCAACAGCGGGCAGGTGTGTAACTGTGCTGAGCGTGTTTACGTGCAGAAAGGCATTTACGACGAGTTTATCGCGCGTATTAAAGCCGCGATGGAGCAGGTGACTTTCGGCAACACGGCGGAGAAAAAAGCGCTGGATATGGGGCCGCTGATCAGCGCGGCGGCGTTACAGCGTGTGGAAGACAAAGTCGCAAAAGCGGTATTGCAGGGCGCGAAAGTGCTGCTCGGTGGCAAGCGCGAAAGCGGTACGGGCTATTTCTACCCGCCCACGCTGCTGGTGGACGTGAAACAGGAGATGCCGATCATGCACGAAGAGGTGTTTGGTCCGGTGCTGCCCGTCGCGACCTTCGACACGCTGGAAGAGGCGATTACGATGGCGAACGACAGCGAATACGGCCTGACGTCATCGATCTATACTCAAAACATCAACACCGCGATGAAGGCGCTGAAAGGGCTGAAGTTTGGTGAAACCTACATCAACCGTGAGAACTTCGAGGCGATGCAGGGCTTCCATGCGGGCTGGCGTAAATCCGGTGTAGGTGGGGCGGACGGTAAACACGGCTTGCAGGAATACCTGCAAACGCATGTCGCGTACCTTCAATTTCACTAACAGGCAATTTCACCAAAGGTAATGCCGATCGTTTAAGCATCGAGATACACGGGGCGACCACAAGGGTGAGGTGTCCCTGCGGGAACCTCCCCCTGTGTTTCCCCTAAAAACGGGCTTACGTGAACAGCATAATTTCACTAAAAGTAGCTCCAGTAACGGTCATTACTGACCGCAAGAATGACACCAACAAGAAGAAGGATGGGAAAGGACGATGATCATCTCTGCTTCAACGGACTACCGGGCGGCGGCGCAGCGTAAGCTGCCGCCGTTTCTTTTCCACTACGCCGATGGCGGTGCGTATGGCGAGCACACGCTTAGGCGTAATACCGCCGATCTGGCGGATATCGCGCTGCGTCAGCGTATCCTGAAAAATGTTTCCGACCTTAGCCTGGAAACACAGCTGTTCGGCGAAAAACTGGCAATGCCGGTGGTGCTGGCGCCCGTTGGCCTGACCGGTATGTACGCCCGACGCGGCGAGGTTCAGGCTGCCCGTGCCGCGGCACAGAAGGGCATTCCCTTTACGCTGTCTACCGTCTCTGTCTGCCCGATTGAGGAAGTGGCTCCCGCCATTAATCGGCCGCTATGGTTCCAGCTCTACGTGTTAAAAGACCGCGGCTTTATGCGCAACGTGCTGGAGCGCGCGCAGGCGGCAGGGGTCAAGACGCTGGTATTTACCGTGGATATGCCGACGCCGGGCGCGCGCTATCGCGATGCGCACTCTGGTATGAGCGGCCCGAATGCGGCGATACGCCGTGTTTTGCAGGCGATGGTGCATCCACAGTGGGCATGGGATGTTGGCCTGAACGGTAAACCGCACGATCTGGGCAACGTTTCTGCCTATCGCGGCACGCCGACGACGCTGGAAAACTATATCGGCTGGCTGGCGGAGAATTTCGATTCCTCTATTTCCTGGCAGGATTTGGCGTGGATCCGCGAGATGTGGAAAGGGCCGATGATCATCAAAGGCATTCTTGACCCGGAAGATGCCAAAGAAGCGGTCAGGTTTGGCGCAGACGGCATCGTGGTTTCCAACCACGGCGGTCGCCAGTTGGACGGCGTGCTATCGACGGCACATGCGCTGCCTGCTATCGCCGATGCGGTGAAAGGCGACATCACCATTCTGGCGGATTCTGGTATTCGTACCGGGCTGGACGTGGTGCGCATGATTGCGCTGGGGGCGGACAGCGTCATGCTCGGGCGCGCGTTTGTCTACGCGTTAGCGGCGGCGGGCGAAGCGGGCGTGGTTAACCTGCTGAACCTGATTGAAAAAGAGATGCGTGTGGCGATGACGCTCACGGGGGCTAAAGCCATTGCCGATATCACCACTGACTCGCTGGTGCAGGCCACTCAGCAGCGACTGGATGGCCTGTAAGCACACATCGCGCGGTGAGAGTCACTCGCCGTCTGATGGTTTTTGAACCTTCCCTTGAACGTTGTTAACCTTTACGTGATAAGACCGCGTTGAGGGATAAGGACATGGGGGGGCGAACAATTACCGTGGTGGATTACGATCCACACTGGGCGACGAATTATGCAACGGCGGCACGTGCGATAGCGCAGGCGCTCGGTGACGTTGCGGTGAGAATTCACCATATCGGCAGCACAGCCGTGCCGGGGCTAACCGCCAAACCAGTGATTGATATGCTGCTGGAAGTGGTTTCGTTATCCGATTTGGACCGACTCGATCATGTCATGGTCGATTTGGGCTATCGCCCCCGCGGCGAAAATGGGATAGCGGGGCGTCGTTACTACACCAAAGGCGGCGATGTGCGTACTCAGCATCTGCACGCTTTTGTGGTGGGTGACGAGCCTATTCAGCGGCATCTGGCTTTTCGTGATTATCTGCGGGCGAACCCTTCTGTATGTGCGGAATATGCGGCAATAAAACGTGCCGCTGCACGGGCATGTGACAATGATGCCGCCGTGTATAGCCAGCTAAAAAATGACTTTATCGCAATGCATGAGGCGCTTATGTAGCCACTTCCTCAGAATCAGGCGTTTTTTCCTATATTGCAAACGCCCCACTTCGTTCTATATTTCGAGAGCAGATTGAACGAAGGGGAAATCGTTGTGAATATTAAAGGCCTTACGAAGGGATTCTTCATCCTTATCTTATTTGTCGTTACGCTGGCGTTTTTTGACATACTGGCGCCGTATTATTCCGCCATCTTGTGGGCGGCGGTGTTGGCCGTCATCTTTCATCCGCTAAAAAGCAAAATTCGGCAAAAATTAAACGATCGCAACGGTGTTGCCTCGCTGCTGACTGTCCTGATCATCTTCCTGATCGTCTTCATTCCATTGGGGGTGATTGCGTCCTCCTTGGTAGTTGAAATTAATGAGGTTTATACACGATTACAGGACAGTAACACGCGATTTCCGGTTGTGCTGGCAGAGCTATTTCAGCATCTGCCGAGATGGGCGCGACATTTCCTGGCGGAACACGGTCTGGATAACGCTGCCAAAATACAGCAAGAACTGTCTCAGGTTGCGCTGAAAGGCGGGCAATATCTGGCAGGAAGCGTGCTGCTGATCGGTAAAGGAACATTCACCTTCTTCGTGGGTTTCGGGGTGATGCTCTACCTGCTTTTCTTCCTCTTGAAAGATGGTTCCTATCTGGTGAATCTGATTCTGGAATCGCTACCGCTATCCACCCATGTTAAGCACCATTTACTGGTGAAGTTTGCCGCGGTATCCCGGGCGACCGTGAAAGGTACCGTGGTTGTGGCGGTTGTACAGGGGACGCTGGGGGGGATTGCATTCTCCATTGCAGGAATCGAGGGCAGCCTGCTGTGGGGCTCTCTGATGGCGTTCTTGTCGTTAATCCCTGCCGTTGGCTCGGCGATTATCTGGGTTCCCGCCGCGATCTATCTCTTTGCAACGAATATGCTCTGGCAGGCCATCTTCATCGTCGCATTCTTCGTGTTGGTGATTGGGCTAGTGGATAACATTTTGCGTCCGCTGTTGGTAGGGAAAGACACCAAAATGCCGGATTACCTGATTCTGATCGCCACGCTGGGCGGTATGGAAATCTACGGTATCAACGGTTTTGTGATTGGTCCGTTGATTGCGGCGTTATTCATCGCCTGCTGGAACATCCTCTCCGGACGTGATAATCAGGAGAATATTGAAGGCATCGATGAAGATTTTATCGAGGAAGGCCGCCTGTACGCGAGTTCGATGACTCCTGAAGCGGCTGATGCGACGGTGAGTGGCAGCAAGACGGCAACTGAGCGAATGGCGGAAAGCCAGAGGGCGGTGAATAAGAAGGTCGAGTGAGCCGCTTACGTTAAGTCCAACTCTCTTGCCCCTCGGGCGTGATCCACACGACGCCTGCGGGGGCTTTGACCAAGAACCAGAAGCCACATTCGTTTATCGCCCTCTCTTCAGCCCGTGACGCGAGCACTGGTTTTAGCGTGTGGGATCGTAGGCATTTATTTCATGGCTCCACGGAATCACATGATCGTCGACCGCGACGTACCATTCGCAGTGCGTCAGAGCGGCACGTATTTCGGATAAACACTGGCACCAATGCTGAACGCCAACCCAGGTGGCTTCCTCGTCGTTATCGGGAAGTTTGGTCGAACCGGAGAGCACGATTCCTTTTCTGAAGACGTTACCGGTTTTCACGTTGAGAGCGAAATCAAAGGATTCCCAGTTTAAACCTTCTCCGGTTGTCAGATAGTTCTCAATTTGCTCATTAACGGAATGGCGCTGAACGATCTCCTTCACGGCAGATATCTCTTGTGGGCTCAGGGATTTTTTGCGTCGAGCGGTGTAATAGAGAGAAATTGCCATGTTGCCTCGTTTATTAATAGTGTTTAAAGTGAGGTAATAAAGGATAAATTTTCGAATAAAAAACGGCATAAAATAATCAGGAAGTTCTGATTTTATAAAGGTAAGGGAGGGTTATGTTTGGGAAAATTATTCTGATTGGGATAAGTGCGGCATTACTCAGCGGATGCTCGGTAGCAACCTATAGTCATAAACTGGAGGATTATCAGGGAGCTGACCGCGTGGGTATCACGTTCGATAATCGTAACCTCGACTATATTCGCGTTTATCCGACGACCGACCGATGTATTAATCTTGATGCGCCAGAAAATGGCTACACCAATAATGCGATAGGGTTCCAAACTAAACTCAATAATAAAACACTCGGCTTCCCGGCTATTCCCGAAACGCCAACGATGATTCGTGAATTCTGGGTTAGTGCGCAACACAATATTGCGGTCAGAATGATTGCGGCGAATGGCGGATTTAGCACCGTAACGTTTAAACCCGTCGTCGGGAATTACTATTACGTCACCGGCAAACTTGTCGAATCATATTCGCCACGACACATTGAAGTTTACGAAGTATTTAAGACGGAGAAAGGCTACTACGACCGCCGACCCGTCAAAGATTTGATGCTGAAAAACTGCGGCCAGTTTGCTTCCAGAATGCAGCAATTTTAATTCCTCTCTCGGCCAGACGTGATTTGTCTGGCCGTTTCCATCGACCTTAGGTCAGCTGCTTCCCGGAAAACGTACCGGCATACCAGGCATCCATCACCGACAGCAGGTTTTTCACTTCCTCGATGGTCAGGCCATAAGAATTAGCCGTTTGATGAGGTTTAACGACGAGCAGCGGAACATCCGCACGCGTATGCAGATAATCGAACTGATATTCCACCTCGGTGTTGTAAAACAGCGTTCCGCCTACGTTTCCGGCCTTACGTCGCTGCTTGATCTGTTTATCCTGCGCGTTCGGATCGTTTGCCCAAATCAGGAAATCACGCAGTGGCTGAGTCTGGCGGGAAAAATCATCACGCGTGAAGCCGAAATAGGCATAACGCTTTCCTACCACTAACGCAATTTTGCTCTTATCGTCCGTAATTCTGACGTTAAAAGAACGCTTTTCCACGGTACAGTCGCGAAACTGCGGCTTGTACTCACACGCGGAAAGGTTCTTGGCTTCATACACTTCATAAAGCCGCAGCGTGGCATATTTATCGAAGGTGGTGAGCGCCTGACAGCCAGTTAATGCAAGAAGGATGAGCGGGAGGACGAGGTAACGCATGACGGTTTTTCCCTGTTTTGTTGCGGGTGAATATGTTCCTGAGATGGTGCTGGTGATTTGGTGGATCGATTTGTACTGCGATGGTGGGACTATATTCCCATTTTTGGGGGGATTGTAGGAATACAGTCCTATTTTGTTGCACTTATCATCGGTCATGCAGTGCTTCGATGGTATGGCCGTGGCGCTGCATGATGAGAGCAAATTCGGCGTCTAACTTGGTATTTTGGTGATCTTTGGATACTGTTTTGCCGCTCGCCACTATTACGTTTCTGTCCTGACGAGTAACTCCTATCGATTCGCTGCGAATCTTCCGTTTATTCAATTATTTTTTCCACTCAATAAACATTTTTTCTGTAATGCCAAGTCCAACGATTGAGCCAACATGAAGTTGAGCTAAATCACTGAGTGTCATGGCAATAAATTTATCGGCAGAAGGAATGTCATTTTCTGCACAATATTTCTCAAGATATTGTTCTGCAAGCTGTTCATTAAGATTTTCCCGGATAATACTCCCCATCGCCACTTTTCGTGCCACACGATGTTGTATGCGATAAATATCAATTTCGCCAATCGACTCTTTTACTACATCATATTGTTCGCAAGATCTCGTATAGGCCCATTTAAACAGCTCCAAAGCGGGCAGGAGCTCATTGGTTTCATAGAAGTACAGCAATGCTTTAAAGTAATCCTCTTGCGGTACATCAATAAAACTTAACGGGCAAAAATTGTGCTTAATAAAAGGGATATTGCAGGATAATCGAGAGGTTCGCTTGTTTACGTCTTCAAAGGCTTGTAGATACGATAAATGAATGAATAAGAAAAAGCTCTGTTCAAATGGGTCGTGGATTTGTTCTGCTTTGCGTAGCAATAGAGAGAAGTATTCTTCGAGTTGATGGGGGTTGTTTAGCGGAAAATAGGCCGATTTTCCAATAGAGACTTCTATCTGCCTGATGTTACCGCATGCGTTGGGATTGGCGAGTAAATCTTGCGAAAGCAGGGCGTGAATATTTCTGATTGTGAAGGGATTAATTATTATCTCTTCGGCATTTTCAATTAAAAATTCAATCGCTTCTTTGTGGTTCATGATCATGATGGTTTCTTCATGAACTTTACCATCGGCTGTCAGCCCCTGTTCTATGAGTTTTTGTGTATCAAGCTTGGAGTAGGTATTACCTTCTAGTCGACTAGAGTTATAGGACAAATCAATGAGTAGACGTTGACTAATATTCCTCGCATAAGTCCCTGCTGCCAGTTTGTCATCAAATCGTTTCCCCATTTTCGCCAGCGTCGTTTGTATCTGATTCGGCAGGTACTGAGTTACGTTGGGTAAATAATTATCCAAAATATCAAATTGATAGCTGGATTTTTTACGTGCATACGAAGGCGTATCTAAATAGGCGAGCTGTGAGATAGCCTCTTTGGAAAAGATGGGGTGATTGTCCTCATCTGCACGTATTGTCCTTATGTTGTTATCGATAGTGTCCTTATCTAATGACTTAAGGACACGCAATGAAGATAAGTTGTCCTTATTTGCATAATATTTAGTATTGCGTTTTTCCCCTACCGTCACGATCTGCCCGTCGCCGTACAGCTCTTTAAGTCGGCGCTGTAGTGTTTTCTTATTTATTGAAAATAATAATAATTCTTCAATTTCGCCTAGACTTTTTGCTTCATCGAACTGAAGCATTGCTTTCAAAATTGATGTTTTTTCTTGCTGTATACGATTGTCTTTGCTCATTTTTATAAGGACAGAATAGTAGTCGGTGTCTCTAAACGTAGTAGAGATAAGGACAAAATTCAAGCCAATAAGGACAATTTATAGAAGGTTTGTCCTTATTAGGATCGGATAGAGACAGTTTAGGTGAGGTTTGCGGTGCGGTAACAAAATCTAAAGCAGAGTTCAGGGATAACACTTAACAGCCTGTCATGTGTTTCTCTCATTTTTCACCAACGCCAAAACTTCCGCCCTTTTCTCTGGTGATAATCCCAAAAACGCCAACATCATTTCGGCTAACTCATCGTTCTCTGTATAGAAGTAGGCAAGCGGTACGTCTAGTGCTTCTGCTAACTGCTGTGCAGTCTCAATGCTTGCTTCATGAACACCTTTCTCATAGCGATTGATGCGCGTGCTAGCGACGAATTCATCGATACCAGCAACTATGCCGAGTTTTTTTTGCGATAAGCCTTTTGCCAGGCGAGCCTGTTTTAGCCGTTGGCAGAAAATGTCATGGTAATTTTGTCTTGTCATCATGACTACGAGAATCGTAGTTTTTTCTTGAGCTAGATACTACGAATAACGTAGTATTGGTGGTGCATGTTCCTTTAATGATGAACTGTTAGGAGGTTAGATGAAAAAGGATTGGCACAAAGCGGATATCATTGCTGCCTTGCATAAGAAAAGTACCTCAATGGCTGCGCTTTCACGTTCTGTAGGTTTGAGTTCGTCAACGCTGGCAAATGTATTAACGCGCCCTTGGCCTAAAGGCGAATGGCTGGTTGCAGGCGCACTTGGGGTACATCCCGCCGAAATATGGCCGAGTCGTTATTATGATACGGAGGGGAGTTTGCTTGATCGAAAGGGCTTTGTTGAATAAATCAGGTTTGGGGTAAACATCCTTGCAACGAGTTGTTGC
>NZ_JBJXVK010000009.1:0-144975 GCF_046159765.1 Pectobacterium artocarpous | reverse complement strand
GTTGGAGTGAACATATCAAAAACAGGCAATTACACAATTTAAATTACAGTCTCAAACTCAAATTTGTGGGCATGGTTTCCGTACAATGGCTTGTAGTTCTCTTGTTGAGTCAGGTATATGGACTGAAGATGCAATTGAAAGACAAATGAGTCACAAAGAGCAAAATAATGTTCGTGCTGCTTATACTCACATAGCACAGCATATAACACAGAGGCGTCTTATGCTTCAATGGTGGGCTGATTATTTAGACGCAAACAAAGAAAGGCATATTATGCCGTTTGATTTTGCCAGAATAAATTAACTGATCACCGAAAACAATAAAAGAGGCTTTAAGCCTCTTTTATTGCGGTTTAAAACCTCTTAGTTTTAAATGCTGATCGTCTTCCTGCTGTAGTGGTATTGTTTCATTTTTTGGTTTTTCTTTTTTAAGAGCTTCTTTTATTTTCGATTTAAATCTATTTTCATCAATACTCAATCCCAGCGGATTGTTCTTTTTTATTTCTTCTTTAACTATTTTTTCTTTATTTTTTGGTTGAATGACAGGTTTTTTAATACCTAAACGTTCTCTTATTTCTTCGATCTTAGTTGCTCTACTATTGAAACGGCTACCGCTCTTGAGTCTAAATTTATTTTTGGCTGTTGTGGCTGTTTCTGCATGATCAAGTATCCTACTGATAGAACTGCCACTAAATGTATTGCTCCCACGATTAAAGCTACTTTTAGTATAAGTTTTGATTGGTTCTTTATTGTATTGTTTTTTAACTCTGTTGAGTATTTGTGCAGCTTTATGTGTTGCTCTTCTAACTTTTGGGCTTGTTGGTCTATTGTATTTTTCGCTGAGTTTAAAGCTGTTGTGGTTGCTTCTAATGAGTTGTTCACTCTTGTTAGTGTCTGTTGCGTCTGATTTAATGCTGTGCTGACTGACTCCGATAATATCATCATCGTTTCTGATAATGGTTCTATCGTCATTGATATTTGGTTCAACAAGTGTTCGTCTAATACTATTTTCGTCATCTGTTTTTCTTGCTGCGAATCTTCTAACGAGTTCATCATCTCTATTTTTGTCATATTTCACCTTTGTTTTAATAGTGTTCCAGCTAAATTTTTTACCTAATGAAGATCCCTTAAATGCTATGTCATTTACACTGAATGAAACCCCCGCCACGTTGCCAGTGCTGGCAACATTGAACTGAGGTTCAATGCCTACGGCCTGCATTCTGTCTATAAAAGTCTGCAGATCTGGTTTACCCAACATAGCTGCCTGTAGCGCGTTCTGAAGCACTATACGCGCTGGTTTCTCACCTTTCCTTAATGCCTGCTCAATTTCGTTTTTCGTAGGAGCTGATACATCTGATTTTTGACCTTTAAGCCCCTGCGTAATAGTTAAGCCGTGCCTTTTCTCTAAACGTTCACAAGCTGCTATTGTATTAAATGCTGAGTGCTGACCATGCCAGACTGAACCATCAACGCCAACACGATTAGCTACAATGTGAATATGGTCTTTACCATTATCATTATGGCGCACACAAATATATTGATGTTTTTCAATATCAATATTGATTTCTTTCAAATAATCTTTCGCTATCTCTTCCCATTTTTCAGCCGTTAAATGCTCAGTATCAGGCAAGGATAAAAAGGCGTGAAAGACTGGTTTTTTAATATCTGTTCTAAATTTTCCTACTGCTTTAAACTCATCAGTTAAATCACTAACATTATTTTTATCTGCTGACATATTGCTACATATGAAATCATGATCATCTTTTAATATATACTTAACTCTGCTTTTAAATGATTTCCCATGCTTCCCTACATTACCCTTCATAGTTTAGATCCTTCTGTATTTCCAACAGCCTTTTACTTACCTGCTTTATCAAAAAGTTTGTTTCAGAGACTTTGATATTATCAAAATCATTATTTGAGTTTAATTTTTTTGCTACTTGATTTAAGTTATTCCCTAATGATGAAAGCTGTATATAAGTCTTCTGGTTAACTTCTGGCATTTTTCTTTTTATAACGGGTTTAGAGTTTAAAATCTCTTTTCTAATGTAATGACCTCTTTCAAGGCCGGAGGCTTCAACTAATGATTTTAAATATTCAGACTCTGCTTTGTTTACTCTGAACTGTATAGATATATCTCTGCGTTCTTCGTGATTTAATTCTATACGTCCTCTTTTTCTGTCTGTATCCATATTTTATTACCCCCCTGTAGTAAACATATAATCTCTTATAGCTTTTATATAGTCTTCATCATTTTCATCAATCAAAGATTTTAGAAGATCATCAGCTTTATTTTCTTGTATATATCTATGAGACACAAAATAACATAACCTTTGTTCATCACTATTAATTTCACCGAAAGGTATATTTTTATCTTGCTCTATGTAGTAAAAAAATCTGGCTAATAACTCAAACTTCATTTTTAAACTCATTTGTTTTTCTATGTCATCATCAATCATATTCTATTATTCCTCTTGTATTTAATCAGTGATTTTTTATCGATTATTTTTCTAACATCTGATATTGCTTGTTTTGCTTCGCTTGAAGAGTTTGTTTTTCCAGTACAGCTACGGATCATAACACCGCCCAACATAATACAAAGTATTACCATTACTATAGACATAATCATCATATTTCTTTATCCTCTTCGTCCAACTCCGCTATAATATGAACAAGATGATATTCTCCATAAGTGCCCGTTAATTCATATGTAGGTATTTTTATAGCCGCACACGAAATAATGTTATAGTGAAAATATCGATCAATATATCTATTAATCTCTGTATAGGTAAGAAAGTAATATTTATACCATTCAAGATCTTCTTTTGTTGTCATTCTATGCTTGTCTAAAACATCTTTAGCGTATTGTTTAAAATGCCTGCCCGTTTCGTTTTCTTTTCCTTCTTTACATCTATCTATAAACTCAATAATAACGCTATTGTAAAAAAGTCTTGCTCGTCCATTAAAGCAATAGAAATTGCATTCTTTACCTTGCAAAAAATATTGCTCTACTTTATCTCTGACTATTTTATTTTTTTTGTAGAACTCGTGTTCATAAAATCTCATATATATATCATCCATAAATAACTCCTTTGTTTTTAATATAAAATGTAAAACTACCGGGTTTTACCGCTTCCCCTTGATAGGGGAATAAGCGGAAGGGTAGATCTTTTTCAACCCTACGAGCAAAGCGAGATAGGGCAATCCGAAGGATTGGGTAAATAGCGGATACGCTATTACACCTTGCCTCAGTTTCCGAAAAACAAAAATAAAGCTGAACTCAATCTACATTTAAATAAATAACCGATATAAAAAGTTTGTCAATATAGCGGCTACATAAATAAATACACTGCACGACAAATAAAAGATAGAGTAAATAATATATTGTCTTAATGGGTAGCTGTGCGTAATAGGTAGCTTTGCGTAAAAAATGCCGCTGCTACGTGAAATCTGAAGGCATGGGGTTTGATCGGCGGCGACAGAAACGGACAAAACTTGCTTTTGTTCGTTTTCTGGCGTCAATTCATTATAAATGCTAGGAAAATCAATAGTATAAAAACAACAATCCAATTACCACATTAAAGATTTCAATAAAAATGCCGATATGCTATTTTATAAAATTCAATACCTCGAAGGATCTATGATGAAAATAAATAAATTTACCTTAATCATTTTATTGACATTATTCACACAATCTACAGCATGGGCTGATAATATTAATCATGGTTTAGATGAATACGGTAAAAAAGTATCAACGACTTCGGAAAAGGGAGCAATAAAATATATTAAAGCATATCAAACAACTGAAAAACCATTAAATGCGTATAGAATGGATTTTGATACTTCTGAAAAAAATCTTTTGAGCGTTCCAAATGCTGCTCATGATAAAACAGCTAAATTGCAAAACTTAGCAATAACTAAAGCATGGGAAGTTAAATTTTGTCAGTCAGATCTGATTAACTTCATGTTAAAAAATAATATTGATATGGTCAGCGGTGCTCTAATAAGTAAAGGTGAGATGCAACGAATGGCAGTTTGCTTTAAAAGCATGCAAATACCTGAATCAGTATCAGATAAAAGCGATAAAGATGTTGTTATAGGCTCATGGTATGACGATGTTGGTTCACCTGAATTTTTGGACGCAACATTTACAATAACGAGAACATCACAGGGATATTTTTTAAAACGATTAAACGGTGATGGCAGCAGTGGAACCTATCAACTAACAAAACTTGATAATAAATATAAAAAGAACAACGATAAGTTTGGTTCTTATTATGTAATAGATGGTAATGGATTAAAAATTTATGATAAAGATGGATATATAAGAACAGCAATAAAGAAATAAAATTTTTATGGGTGATGCTCCACGTAGTGGAGCATCACCCTGAAAGACTGACTTACATTCTTCTTCTGAATATAATGTTGTCTGAGAAAATAGCTTTACCCGCGACAAAGCCAACAAGAGCGATTATAGGAAGACTGATAACGGCTCCTGCCATACCTGTAGACATTCCGATCAGTATCGACAGGCCGAAGGTCAATAATATAACCACGAAAGCATACCAACCGGGATATGTTCCATACAGAACTGACGCTTGGCAGCCCGTGCATACCTGAACACCTCTTTGACTTTCTTTTAGACAAAAAGGGCATTTTATTGTGTTGTTTTCCATTTTTCAGTTCCTTCGTAAACCCCATCATCACCGCACCCCGTTAGCAGGGTGGCAAGACCTGCCGCTAACATAAATTTACGCATACCCTTTCCTCACCAATGGCACAGATCTACGATCGACCTGTAAACGTCTTAGAATTCAATTATTTTCATGCCCAGTCATATCGTTTGTACCGATCGAAAAGCACAGTATGATAGATTTAAACTATTATAAACAAATAATTGATCGTTTTAACCAATTAAATACCGATCGATTGACTGCCTTTTAATTTCTAAAACCTATCAATAGTTAGATATCGATCTTTTATATCGATCATTATCTGTTACCGATTCGAATTCTGACGATGGGAAACAACGGCAGAGGTCTATGATGGGCTATAAGGCACGGAAAATATTTTAATATCTTATAGGCATGGTTTTGATCTTTAATTTATTAGTCTTCGCCCTGTAGGTTTTTTAGATATAGTTCTACTTTATATTTTATTAGTGCCATAAAATCATAAGGCACCTTTAGACTATAAATATAGCTTCACTGAGTAATATTTATAACCAAATAATACATACTATCTGATATGGCTAATATCTACTTGACAAAGTCTTAAAATGTATTATTGATTTTGTATATTAAAAATAAATATAAAAATACAAGGTATGACTAACTATGTTGGTTGTGAAAGAAAAAATAAAGCTCCTATTTTACCAGTCAGAGAAACTTATAAAAAGGAGCGTTTAATTTATTAAAGGAAGCTAAATGTATTTAAAACAAGATATATATAATGCAGATAAGTTTAAAAGTCAAATTCAAAAATACGTATTAAGCACAGATGATTTTAATGATGGTGTGTATCGAAATCCTAAAGAAAAGGCATTACTAAAGAAATATATTGGATTTAATAATCGCTCTTTCGTTAACGGTCTTGTATTCGACGTAGACCACGAATACGGTGCTATTGCTTGGGATCTAGCTGATTTGCCAAAACCTAATATAATCATACAGAATACCAGAAATGGCCATGCACACTTGTTGTATGCTTTAAAAAGTCCAGTTCTTAAAACAGACTCAGCAAGAATAAAGCCTTTAAAACTTGCGTCCGTTGTTCAATGTGGTTTTACAGAAAGATTAGATGCGGATAAGGCTTATGCTGATATTTTAATAAAAAACCCGCTAAATGAAGCTGAATGGCGTACAACGTGGGCTGAGAGTGAAACCTATGATTTAACTTACTTGTCTGAGTTTGTGTCTGATGTTCTTACGACGAAAAACATTAAAAGCAGAAGTGAAATATATGGTTTAGGTCGCAACGTTAATTTATTTGAAGATCTGAGAATAATAGCTTATAAAGAAGTTTTGAAATATAAAGCAAATAAAAAATATAATGACTTTTATCTTGGTATGTTTTCAAAAGCTACAATGCTGAATGATTACAGTAATCATAACAATCCATTGACATACAGCGAAATAAAACAGATTAATAACAGTATTTGTAAATGGACGTGGAGAAATTTTACGGCTGAAAGATTTTCTTCAATCCAATCAGCAAGAGCCCAAAAAACAAGAAAAGCAAAATCATTAATAAACTTTTTGGAGGATTTATGATTATAAAGAAAAGAATGAAAAGACCAATGACACAAAAAGCAATGGCAGAAAAGTTTGGTGTATCTGTTTCTACTGTGAAAAATTATATATCCCTTCCTCGTGAAGACTATTTAAAAGAAGCAGAAGAAAAACGCCGTCTTGCATTTAATTTAAGATCATCCGGTCTAAAGTGGAAAGAAGTAGCTGAAAAAATGAATACAAGCGAATATAGTGCGATTGCATATTATCGTAGATACTTAGCATTACTAGAAAAACAAATATAGGCCACTCTGTGGCTTATATTTAGTTTTACGCAGCTTGATTGCGTGAATAAAAAATCTTTTCATCAATCCACTGATCAACCTCACTTTCAATAAATGCGATAGATCGTTCACCTGTTTTTACGGGTGATGGAAAACTATTATTTTTAATCAGTCGATAAATCCAAGCCCTGCAAAATCCGGTACGGTCGATTACTTCAGAAATGCGGATCAGTTTTGTTTTTTCTTTCATATATTTCTCCATTGTTGTTTTGATGGAGTGTATTATTCGAATATCGCTTATGACGATCAACACCTATTTTTGGGATTTTCATAGCCTTTGGGAAGGAAACAGAGGAAAAACAAAATAACTTAATTAAAAACAATTGGTTATAATTTTTAGCAAAAAGTGCTTTTTTATTTGACAACACAATGTTTACTCTATCTTAAAAATGATGTTAACTGATGTCTACTACTGTAATCAGTTGTTTTTTAATTGACTTTTCTTACTTTACCCATCAATATGATGGCACATTTTGATGGCATAAAAATCTTAATGTATAAAAAATCATTTACTAACAATATGGTATAAATAAGGTCGATTCCGAGTCCGGCACCACCTTTCCTTTTTTATGCCTCCTTATCAATCCCTATGTTGTTGCGATTCAATAAGTTGGCGTAAAAATCTTTTCCGATGCGTTTTGATTTATCCCTTCGTATCGGGGAATTTGTGGGTCAGATTGCGGGTCATTCAGTTCGATGAACGGGAGTGACCCTCATATGTTAACTGACAGCAAAGTCCGATCCGCGAAACCTCTCGCAAAATCTTACAAGCTCACCGATTCGCAAGGTCTGTACCTCACGGTATCCACCAGCGGCGCTAAGCTATGGTATTTCCGGTATCGCCTCGGCGGTAAAGAAAACCGTCTGGCCTTTGGCCCCTACCCGCAAACTACGCTGGCGGAAGCCCGTGAAAAACGCGATGCAGCGCGTAAGCTGCTGGCATCCGGCATCAGCCCTTCTCAGCTTCGCAAAACGAACAACCCCGCCGTTGATGAATCCCGAACATTCCAGTATGTCGCTCTGGCATGGCACACCAGCAGTCTTAAACTCTGGTCGGACGCGCACGCCGATAAAATCCTCATCTGCCTGAAACGCTACGTTTTCCCCGCCATTGGCGCGATGGATATCGCGCAGGTTGAAACTCGCCATCTGGCGCAGTTGGTTAAGGCGATTGACGATAAA
Source organism: Pectobacterium artocarpous (assembly GCF_046159765.1). Taxonomy (NCBI): domain Bacteria; kingdom Pseudomonadati; phylum Pseudomonadota; class Gammaproteobacteria; order Enterobacterales; family Pectobacteriaceae; genus Pectobacterium; species Pectobacterium artocarpous. The sequence goes on along the minus strand of NZ_JBJXVK010000009.1, from coordinate 137,222 downwards.
GGGGTGCATGACGTCGCCGGACGAGTGCGCCAGCATCTGACTAAAATCATGCGCCACGCCGTCCAGCAGGGCATCATCAAATACAATCCGGCTTACGATTTGGATGGTGTCGTGACCCCGGTTGTGACCCAACATCACCCCGCCCTGCCGCTGAAACGCCTGCCTGAACTGCTGGCGAAGATTGACAGCTACAAAGGCAGAATGCTCACCCGTCTGGCGCTGGAGCTGAACCTGCACGTTTTTCTGCGCTCCAGTGAACTGCGTTTTGCCCGCTGGGATGAATTCAATCTGAAAGCGCATATCTGGAGCGTGCCCGCCCAGCGCGAAGCGGTAAACGGCGTGCGGTTCTCAGAGCGTGGCGCAAAGATGAAGGATGAACATCTGGTGCCGCTGTCACGTCAGGCGGTCACCCTGCTGAAACAGATTCAGGCGCTTTCCGGCGAGTCGGTCTTCGTTTTTCCCGGTGCCCATACGCTGAACAAGCCGGATCGAAATACGCGAGCTGAAGAAAAAGCTACAACGCATTGAAATGGAAAACGACATATTAAAAAAGGCTGCTCTTGATGTCAGACTCCCTGAACAGTTCTCGTTAATCGGGAAACTCAGAGCGCAGTATCCTGAGGTCACACTCTGCCACGTGTTCGGGGTTCATCGCAGCAGTTACAAATACTCGAAAAACCGCCCTGAAAAGCCAGACGGCAGACGAGCCGTATTACGCAGTCAGGTTCTGGAGTTGCATAACATGCATATATGGACGCCCCGGGTGTTACAAGTACTGGTTCGATACGGTTTGCGACCATATATCCGGCGTCATTAGTGGGTTAATTTACCCGCGCCATGATGTTATCCGAGCCCTGTTTCCTTATCACTACACCGGTATATGATTACTCAGGTCAACTTCAGGCTGTTACAGGGACGGTAGCCGTTTTCTTATCAGTGCCTGCAAACTCAGTTAAAAATACTTTCTGTAAATTGCTGTTTTTAGTTAATTCATCGCAACGGCCTTCTGCATATTAAAATCAACACCATCGGTCAAAACACGCCAGATAATTCTCGTCAGTTTATTCGCCAGTACAACCGTGGTTTTCAGGAACCCTCGACGGGCCTCAAGCCTTTGCAGCCAAAGGCCCAGACTGTCATCGCGCTATAGTATAATCAGGTAATTATTGCCTTATCCTGCGGGCTTCATACTTCGGGTGCGAAGCAGTGCGACCATTCACAGCAATCATCACAGCTAGGGGAGCGGCAAACCACTTCTCCTTCACGGTGCAGACAACGTTGACGGTAGAAAAACTTCTTCCATCGCATATTATTAACATTAAGCGCGACCAATGACGGGAAACAGTCCGTCATCAGTTCACGCAGTTCCGAGCGGGAATCCAGCCCTAAATCTTGCCATAAGTGGTTAAAGCCTAATGATGCACTAGCGATGATACGGTGCATGGGAACAGCATCTTCTTCCACGAACTCAAACAACCAGTACGCCAGTTGATCACATTCTGCCTGACGGTATGACTGTAACTCACTTAACAGCATCAACCGCTGCTGATGGGCTGGCGTTAATACCGCCGCCGACCAGTTTACGTATGCTAGTAACGTACACCAATCCGTATCCGACAACCCCATCTGAAGTGGAAAGTTGGCAACGCCAGTCTCATGTAATGTTAATAGACGCCGTAGCCAGTAACGTGCCGAAATCATCAAGCTACTCCTTGTACCTTAGGTTGCTCTGCAAGTTGCTCTTTCCGTTTCCGCCACCAGTCTGCCAGTACCTCAATAACATTTTGCCAAGCCCCTTCAACACAAGGCTGGATACCACGCTGCTCTAACTGTTGCCAAGGACCATAACCAATACGCGCACAAAAGACAGCCTGCACATCTGCCAATAGATCGAGCAGTCTAGCCATACGTTCACCCTCTTCTTCGGGAGGACACGCTGCACTCCCGTGGCAATACTGCGGCGTAAACCGCTCGTTAACCAGCACAACACCCGCCATCGACAAACTGTATATCTGGAAGCGTTGGGCATGCCCGAAGTGCTGATCAATCACCTCACCGTACGATGACGCCACCGCCACCAAACAGGCATCCTGCTCTTCTGACTCGCCATGCGTAGCAATGCTGGCATGTAACTGCGTACGCTGATGCATCAAGGGGGGGTATGGCTGTGGCGTCATAGGTAATGCTGATAGCGGAAATTGCTGACTGCGATCCTCGCCCAGCATACCGATCGCATCCGCACGACATTGCTGGCAATGTGACATTTGCGGCATCACCTGACCACAACGCGCTCGCACCCGTGCTATACATTCAGCATCTGGCTCTGGCTGACCTTGCAGCCCGAATACGGTGCCATGTTCTGGTCGTGCGATAAGTGGCATAATGTTGTGCAAAAAAGCGCCCCACTTACGCGCTTTTTCACTAACTGCCAGCATTGACGATTCATTGATATCGGGAATGAGTACCGAGTTAATTTTGACCAACGCGCCACGTTCCGTCAGGCGGCGAATACCCTCTTCCTGGCGCGCTAACAGTATTCTGCCGGCCTCTTCACCCGTGTAACGTTCACCATCCAGCCATAGCCATGCATAGATCTGCGCCGCGACAGCAGGATCCAAGGTGTTAAGCGTTACGGTGACATGATCCACGCCAACATCCAGCAGGCGATCTACGGCTTCTGGCAGCAGCAAGCCATTAGTAGAAAGGCACAGTTTCACATCGGGCAGTTGTTCACGCAGTTGCGCCAAGGTGTTAAAGGTACGAGTCATATTAGCCAGAGGATCGCCTGGCCCCGCAATACCGACCACAGACAATTGCGGAATGGCCGCGGCCACCTGACGGGCCTGCGCGACCGCCTGTTCAGGAGTGAGGAGTGTCGATACCACCCCCGGACGCGATTCATTGCTACAATCGTACTTACGGTTGCAGTAGTTACATTGCAAATTGCAAGCTGGAGCAACTGCAAGATGCATACGAGCGAAACGATGATGACCACTCACTGAATAACAAGGATGATGTGCGGCCTTGCTAGCTTGCAATGGTGTCAACCCATTGAATTGGGGTGTTCGGCAGCCTTTGCTGCCGGATGAGGAAGGACATGCTGTCATAATAATAGTGCCTACGGTTGCGGAATCCTGTATGTACAGGTGCAAAGGGCATACCGTTTAGGCACATAAAAAATCATTCAAAATACAAAGCATTAATTTTTTTATCGTACATTGATTTTGTAAGAATTATTGCACTAGCGCAACAATGTCTCTAAAGCCACAATTCCGACAGAGGGTTACAGACGATGCATATTGATATCCAGCGTCTGAATACGGTAGGCGACCTGACGTGGAGTCATACCCAGCAGGCGCGCTGCTTTGGCTTGTACCCAGCCGGTTTTCTCCAGTGCAGCAATAAGCCGCTGGCGCTCATCGAGCGATTGATCCAACCAACTCTCCTCATGAACAGGTGTGATGGCATTTGGCTTAGGGGCAGCTTCACGGTGATTGAATAGAATGACATCCCTGTCGATGAGCCCGCTTTCCGACATTACGGCTGAACGTTCTAGACAGTTTTCCAGTTCGCGCACATTACCCGGCCAACTGTAGCTCATCAGCAAACGGATTGCGCCATCGCTGATGCGTAACGCACGCCCTTGATGCTGTCCAATTTTGCTCACCAGAAAATGAGCCAATTCAGCGATATCCTCCTGACGCTCGCGCAATGGCGGTAGCGCCAGAGGCATCACGTTCAAGCGATAGTAGAGATCCTCACGAAAATTGCCAGCACGTACCTCTTCTTCCAGATTACGATTGGTCGCAGCAACAATTCGCACATTTACCCGTAGCGTTTCATCACCACCAACCCGCTCCATCTCGCCTTCCTGTAAAATGCGCAGTAGTTTGGCTTGAAACGATACGCTGCTTTCACCGATCTCATCCAGAAACAGCGTGCCGCCATCGGCCAGCTCAAACCGCCCTTTACGCTGGCGAACGGCACCGGTAAACGCGCCTCTTTCATGACCAAACAGCTCACTTTCCAACAGGTTATCGGGTAAGGCCGCACAGTTGAATTTCACAAATGGCGCTGCTGCTCGTGGCGAATGATGATGAATGGCGTTTGCCACCAATTCTTTACCAGTACCACTTTCTCCCAATACCAATACCGTGGTATCCCAACGTGATACCTGATGGATAATCTCCATGGTCTGGCGCATCGCGGCACTTTTCCCCACCATATTTTCAAATCTAAACGAACGTGGGGAGGCACACACAGGCGCGCGATCTGCGGGACTTGACGTTTCTGCCGCTGGACGTGCAGGCTGCATCAGGCGCACCGTTTGCGCCGCCATATTTGCCACGATTTCCAGAAAACGTGTACAAGCAGGAAGCCGTTCTTCATAACGTACCATAGGTTGAGCAGCCAATACGCCGATGGGCTGTGCCGCCACACCGAACAAAGGGACGGCAATGAACGGCAAGTTATAATCGTACAGACCAAGGCGATCCAAAAAACGCTGGTCGTCAGCCACCCTAGGCAGCACTAGCGGTTGGTGTTGTGACAATACTGTGCCAACCAATCCTTCCCCAGGGCGATAGCGCACCTGATTACCGCAGGCAATCAACTGTTCATCCGCTTGCAATGCCTCCAGCACCAATACCCGGCGCTGCGGATCATAAAGGCAGATCATGCCATGTTGCATAAAGGCATCATCGTGCAACACACGAAGCATAGATTGGAGTGCCTCTCCCACGGTTGTCGCACGGCTCAGAGCGCCACTAATACGCTGAATAGCGGTAAATTGCTGTGAAAGATCAAAACGCCACACGACATTGCCGGTATCAGGTACACGAGTCATTTTGCGCCTCCAGTCAAAACAGTAGGGAGGGGAAAACGGAGCGTAAGACAAGATCCCCCTGTCGGCCGCGATCTTAGATCGATAGCTCCGTGATGGTGCGCAACCAACGTTTGTATTAACCGCAACTCCATGCCTTTACCCGGTGTACTGATGGTTTCCGCTCCGGCAGCGGCATAACGCACCTGCATCAAGGGCACATTGTCTTCAATACAAAGCAATAGCCATCCCTCTTCTTCACAAGCGTATATCTGCACGGCCAGTGAAAAATGAAGGCGCTGTGCTGACGTTATCTCCGCAGATAAGGCGAGCGTGCGATCAAGCCATAAACTGAGACAGGCCAGCACTTGGGTGCGCTGACCAAATCCGATCAGTTGAGGTGATGCCAGAACATAGTACAAACGGTCTTGAGCCGTGAAACGGGCGTGATAGAGAGCAGTAAGATCGTCCAACACGTTTTTTACTGGCCACTTTTCCGCTGTTTCGAACACCAGCGATGGCCTACATGCCTGCAATCGTGCTACAGCGTCCTCACCTTCACGCCAGGCAGACTCCAGAGCGATATTGTTGTGGCCTTCACCGTTAAGACGCCGCGCTGCTGCCAGCATGTTCAACGGGCAGTTAAGCTGCACTAGCGCCGCATCCAACGATTCGCGGATCGCCGCTAGCAGCGTGCCGTTTGTGATCTGCTGCTTAAGCCTGTCGAGTTGCCCTTGCTGGTGCTGTTTTTGCTGTTCAGTACAATCCGTGATCACAATCAGTGTGCGCGGTAATGCACTGTCGGTGAAATAACGGCTTGCTTCTTCATTCACCCCCGGTAGCGCCCAGATGCCCAACGTAAGCCAGCGCGTCATGCCACGCACCGACACAGGTTGTGGCACGCCTTCACACAACGCCGTTTTATTATTGTGATAATCCAGCACCGCCAACACTTCCTGTCCACCACAGTCGGCACACAGGGTTTTGTATGCCAGATTATCCATAATCACCTGCTCGTTCTCATCCACGACGACCACCGCAGCAGGAATGTTGTTCAACACCGCCGTGGTTAATGTCATATGATTACGTAAGCGTTGCTCAAGGGCATAATCGGCACTGATGTCTCTATGCATCGCCAGATAGTGTTCCAACTCTCCTTGCGAATTCACGATGGGAGTAATGTCGATATCAGCCAAATAAAGGCTGCCATCACCACGTCGATTAATCAGTTGTCCCTTCCAGGCCTCACCTTGCTGCAAGGTATGCCACATATCCTGATAGACCTCGCGCGGCGTCTGCTTGCTCGCCAGTACGCGATGGTTCTCCCCTAACAGTTGTGACAGCGAAAAGCCGGTCAAGCGGCAAAATGCCGGATTGGTATACACAATGCGCGCCTGCGGATCCGTTAAGGATATGGCCACAGACGATTGTTCTACCACGGTAGAAAACAACGCCGAATGCTGGCGCGATAAATGGCTGGCAATTTCCCCCAGCGGGAAAGACTCCGTCATCAGATTCATGGTCATAGCTTATCCTTACAACAACAGATGCCGTTATGTCAGTTTCGCAACAATTTTGTGTCCCGATCCGACAACCCTCTCCGGCCTGTTATCGGTGCAAATAACCATGCAAACATTGCACCTTTTATTTATTAACTCGCCTGAATATTGATCCTGACATGGTTTTTTTCACTATTTCGTGTGCTAGCGGCGCTTATTCAACGTAAACCCGTCGTATTCGTGAGCCTGACCAGCCCAAAAGCGATCACTGATAGTGCAGTACCGCGCCATAATTGTGCAAATTATCGCCAATTAGGAAAAGCAAAAATCTGGCATGATCTTCGCACTTTGATTGACACAAGAAGTCATGCAGATACTCATTGCCTTCGGGCGGCGCTCTTTTTTACTCTCACTTGTCAGTCAGGAGCATGTTATGGCGAGCATTGGTATTTTTTTTGGCACTGATACGGGAAAAACCCGCAAGATCGCCAAGTTAATTCATAAAAAACTGGGAGGTGCGGCAGATGAACCCGTCAATATTAACCGTACCACATTGGATAGTTTTCTCTCCTATCCGGTACTGCTGTTAGGCACCCCGACCCTAGGTCAGGGACAGCTACCAGGTATGGATGCAGGCTGTGAAAGTGAATCCTGGCAGGAATTTATCGACAGCTTATCCGGTGCTGCACTGGCGGATAAAACCGTTGCGCTGTTCGGTTTGGGCGATCAGGTCGGCTACCCGGATAATTTTGTCAGCGGCATGAAAGCGTTGTATGACGCCGTGACTGCACATGGTGCTCGCGTTGTCGGTGCCTGGCCAAATGAAGGTTATGATTTCAATACCTCCGCAGCGCTCATCAACGATCGCTTTGTCGGTTTAGCTTTGGATCAAGATAATCAGTATGATCTGACGGATGAGCGACTGGACAACTGGCTTGAACAGATAAAAGCGACATTGGCTGCTTGATAGTGGCATAGATAACAAGGCGCATTCCTCTTCACGAATGCGTCTTTTTTAAGCGTTAAGCACACATCAACCTGCGCAGCCACGCTCGCTGCTGCTGTTTTTTCCGCTGGTGCAACAGGTGCTGAAACACCTTCGGCAAAGCCTCTTCCCGTGTTAGTGGTGTTTCTGACCGAACGGCTTCGCATAGCAACAAATGCCAGCCCAAATCGGTCGCTACAGGTTCGCTCAACGCCCCCGACGGCAGCGAAAACAGTGTCAGTTCCAGTGGTGCAAACAGTAAGCCACGGCTGACCCACCCTAACTCGCCGCCCTGCATCGCGGTCGGACACTGAGAGTAGCGTTCTGCCAGCGCGGCAAAAGTTTCCCCTCCACACGTTAGTTTGTCCCACAGTGTCAGAATTTGCGCTTTAACTATTTTCTCTTCGCCCCCATCAACGGTCAACAGCAGGTGCCGAGCTAAACGCTGCTCTGGGCGACAAAAACGATCGGCATGGCGCTGATACCAGTCATTCACCTCTGCGAGTGTTGGTTCGGAGACCAACGCTGACACTTGCTCCATCTGCCATTCCATCAGAGTATGATGGACAATTACCGACTGACGATCGGCCTCAGATAGCCTCAATTCGCCGAGATCGGCCTCTAGCGAATCGGCCACAGCCAGAGTCAATGCCTCAGAAAGAACCGGCTGATGTTGCAACGCGGCATCTACCACAGCTTGCTCCAGTTGCCACTGCGATGCAAGCTGCTGCTCCAACACACATTGGCGCTCAGAGGATAATGCTTCCGGCGACATATCCCACAACTTGTGTGCCAGTTGCCACTGGCTGAAGCGCTGCCAGGGCAACATCAGTACACCTCCTCGCACAATTCTAGCGCACTGAAAGACACCTGAAACCAGCGTTCATCAAACATCACGGTATAGCACTCCCCACGTTCGCCCTGATCAGTAGCTTGAATTTGCCCCTGTTGACCGGGATATACGACCAACTCGCCATTTATCGTTAATGCTTTTATACAAACCACCCGGTCACCGTACTGGAACTCACCGCGATGCCAGGGCGCCTCTGCCGCGATGAGTTCCTGCGCCCGACAACCAATAATCCTGTCGGTATCAAGAAAATGAACCTGATAGATCAATTGGTCTTGTAAAAAGGTTCCCCACTCGCGTACATAACCGATGCTGCCGCGCCGCACCAGCAGTTCACCACGTTTTAGCCCCGCCACCGTGCCATCATTGCGGAGTGGACGCACCACGCGCACGGCGTCACCAAATTCGAAACGCGTCATCATGGTCGTGCTCCCGGTCTTTTGCTCTGGTAACTCTCAGTCAGCAGACGTCGTGCTAACAACCAGTCTGCATCCGGTGCTATCTCCAACGTATTGCGCAGCGGTACCGCGGCACGCAGACGTCGATGGAACTCACTGAGCACAGTCAGGCTACACGCCTGAAGTTCCTGTGTTTCATAAGGCACGGAGAAAAAAGTAAAAAATTCTTCGGCGCTGTCCAGTGTTTCAACGCCGGGCAGTTGGTAGAACCATTCCATCATCTCGTCTCCCCGATAGTAACGTGCTATCGCACAGCGACTGAAACATCTCCAGCAATTCATAATCCAGCGGATTACGTTTCCAGATTTCGGCAAATTCGCGAATACGCCTTAACAATGCCGCCGTCTGCGCGACATCCAACTGGTATCCCAGACGAGCAAAAATACCCTCCACGGCTTGCCGCCCAGAATGCTTACCCAACACCAGTTGATATTCACGTCCTAGCAGCGAGGGGTCAATCGCCTGATAGCTGCCACGGTCCTGTAACAACGCCGCAACGTGAACACCTGATTCATGGGTAAAGACCTGTTCTCCTACCAGAGGTTGCTGTTTGTCGATGTTACGTTGTGCGGCATTTGCAACCCGTTGGCACAGCGCAGGCAACAGAGAAAAATGGATGCCACTGTCGTACCCTAAACAACGTTCCAATATCAATGCCACGGTTTCCAGTGATGCATTACCCGCACGTTCGCCAAGCCCTAACACCGTGGTATTCACATGAGTGGCCCCCGCTTTCACTGCCGCCAGCGTGTTTGCCGTTGCCATCCCCAAATCGTTGTGAGCATGTATTTCAATTTGCCCAGCCCAGACTTGCCGCAAGGCACTGATGCGGATAAACGTAGTAAAAGGATCGAGCACACCCAGCGTATCGGCAAAGCGTAACCGCTCTGCACCAGCTGACTGCGCCGCCTGCGCGAGAGTGGACAACGTGTCATCGCTGGCACGCGAGGCATCCTCACACCCAACACAGACGCGCATCCCCTGCCGACGTGCCTGCGCGATCAATAGGGAAAGCTGCGGCAGCAAAGCATCAAGCGGTTGGCGCAACTTCTGCTGCCGTAACCGTTCGGAAGCCGGAATAGAAATATCCACCCAGTTCATTCCTAAATCAGCACTTTGCTGAATTTCCTGTGCATTCATCCGGCACCAGGTCATCATCACGGTTTCCGGCAAACGGCGACGGATCACTGATATTCTGGCTCGCTCATCGCCCCCCATCGCGGGTGTACCGACCTCCAGTTCTTTCACACCTGCCTCAACTAGCGCCTCGGCAATGGCCAGCTTTTCACTGGCGCGAAACGCTACGCCGGGACTTTGCTCACCATCACGCAATGTGGTGTCGTTAATGATGACGGTACCGTTGAGAACCATATCCTCCATCGTTTATCCCCTGTGCTAACCGTAGGTCGGTGAAAAATCACCCGCCGTTGCCTGCGCTTTTCCCTGCTGCCAATATGGTGAAAGTGTGCGTAACCGTTCAATGATGGGAGGCAAGGTGGTGATCACCCGATCAATTTCCTTTTCGCGGGTAAAACGCGACAATGAGAATCGAATGCTGCCGTGGGCAGCGGTGTAGGGAATGCCCATGGCTCTCATCACATGGGAGGGTTCCAACGAACCCGATGTGCAGGCACTACCGCTGGAAGCCGCGATCCCAGCGTGGTTGAGCAGCAGCAGAATAGCTTCGCCTTCAATAAATTCAAAAGCAATATTGAGCGTGTTAGGAGTACGCGGTTGTTCCCCGCCCATCACCATGACGCTCGGGATTGCCTGAAGTAACCCTTGCTGCAAACGCTCGCGCAATGGTGCGATGACTGACCCCATCATGGGCATATGCACTTCCGCTAGCTCGCAGGCGCTCCCCATACCGACAATTCCGGCAATATTCTCCGTGCCCGCACGACGACCACGTTCCTGATGTCCACCACGCAACAGCGGGCGGAACCGAGTAGATCGTTTCAGATAAAGACAGCCCACACCTTTCGGCCCGTGAATCTTGTGCGCAGAACAGGAGAGCATATCGATCTCACAGTTGGAGAGCGTGATCGGGATTTTCCCGACCGCCTGAACCGCATCACAATGAAACAGTACACCGTGCTCATGGGCCAGTTCTGCCATTTCACGCACCGGAAACAATACGCCGGTTTCATTATTCGCCCACATGACCGTCACCAGCGCGACACGCTCACTTAATAACGCACGGTACTGTGCCATATCCAGCTCACCTTGCGCTGACACGCCCAGACGATGGATGATATAGCCCTGTCGTTCCAGATGTTCACACACCTCCAGCGTCGCTGGGTGTTCCACCGCCGTGGTAATAATTTCACGCCGCATAGCATCGAGCGCGATAGCTGAGTGAATTGCTGTGGAAGTGGCCTCCGTCGCACAAGAAGTAAATATGATTTCACTGTCATGACACGCACCGAGCAGGTTAGCGACCTGCTGTCGTGCTCGCTCCAGTGCCCGACGACAGGGGGTGCCAAAATCATGAATCGATGAGGGGTTACCATAGTATTCCGTCAGGAAAGGCATCATCGCTTCCAACACCATAGGGTCGAGACGGGTCGTGGCATTATTATCCAGATAGATGTTTTTCATGTTCGCGGCCTCGCTAAATACGCAATCTGCTCACACGGCCTATGCCGCAACCACTTCCATATAGCGCCCAATGCGCTCTACCAGCTTTTGTTGCAGCCAGGCCAGCGTCATATCTGTCATCATGCAGCCGCTACAATTTCCAGAAAGGCTGACCGTAACCTGATGACCATTGACACTAAGCAGCTTCATATCACCGCCATCGGCCTGAATATGCGGGCGTAACCCCGCCACGGTATCCGCCACCTGGTGCCACAAGGGATCTTTAACCTCCACCACCGTAGAGGCTGCCGTTACCAGCCTGGTATCTCGCTCGGCCAGCAGCACTTCCAGCGTCAGTTCAATTTTTTCATGGCAGGCTGTGCAGCCGCCGCCTGCTTTGGTGTAATTAATCACCTCTTGCAGCGTGGTCAGCCCGTTGGTCATCACCGCACGTCGAATCTGGCCTTCATCCACGGCAAAGCATTTGCAGATAAGCGCACCGTCTTCATGATCGTCTTCCAGTGTTTCACCACGGTATTGGGCTATCGCGGCACGCAAGGCTTCTTGCCCCATGACGGAACAGTGCATTTTCTCCGGCGGTAAACCGTCGAGATAATCCGCAATCTGCTGGTTGGTCACTTGCTCTGCTTCCTGCAAGGTTCGACCGATAATCAGCTCGGTGAGTGCTGATGAGGAGGCAATCGCGCTACCGCAACCAAAGGTTTGGAATCCAGCCTCCAAAATGGTTTCTGTTACAGGGTCCACTCGTAGCATCAGCCGAAGGGCATCACCACAGCTTAGCGATCCTACATCGCCGATCGCATTCGCCTGCTCCACTACGTGGGCATTGCGCGGGTTAAAAAAATGGTCTTTCACTTTCTCGGAATAGTTCCACATGCTCTCTGCTCCCTAGGGTGACGGGGAAAGGACTCACGAGTCTTCTTCCTCGCACACGCATGACATGGACGGGTTCACAGAGATCTAGCAAATGCGATACCATTCACATAAAAACACTTACAATCAATTAGATATATTTTTACAGGCAAAAAAAAACCGCGACCAATGTCGCGATTTATGTCGGCTTTGTCGCACAAGCGACGATCTCGTCAGCGTTCAGTACGCATCGTCTTCATCCTGCCATTCCCTTTCCGCCAGTAAGTACTCAAAGCGGTTTGGATCGCGCTGACGTCGACGAGAGCTTTGTTCGTTGTCAGCCCAACACTGCTGTATCTGCTGCAAAAGCTGTGCAATAGACGTTTCCGGCGGAACTCGTACAGCACGAACCCCTACCTGCAACAGTTGGCGAAATACCGTATCGCCAATGGCGACACAGTAGAGCGTCACACACTCTTCAAGCGCGTTGATACGACTAGTCAGTTTATCCTCCCGATGGCCAAGCTGAACATTGAAATCCACGACCTTCAGCAACCGGACCTGATCTTGTTTCACACCATAGACCACCAGCCGCGGTGTGGCACCAAAATGCTGATCCACATGGTGGTAATCCGAACTGGCAAAAGCAACCTGCATCGACCATACGGCCGAGCTAATGGTGCTGAGATGACGGCTAGTAAGTTGCATTCCCCACCTCCGAACGCCGTGCGGAGCGAAATTGCTGACGTAAAGGCGAGTGATAGGCAGATACGGGATGATGATGTTCCAGCATCAGGTTCGCCACGTCAAACAACGTATCCCGTATGCCAGCATAGCCCTGCCGCACCTTGCGAAATTCTCCCAAGCGGTCAAACACGGGGAAACCCGCACGGATCAGTGGAATACCAAATTGTTCTGCCAAATCCGCTGCATGTGAATTTGCTACCAGCATGTCCGCAGGGCACTTCACCAACATATCCTGCATATCCTCAAGATCGCCAATAAACACCTGTGCAACTGGCAAATTAAGCAATCCAGGTTGGCTGACAGGGGCCACAATCGGCCCCGGTTGCATACCGTGGCTCAGCGCAAAATCACTCCATGCTGCCAACAAATCCCCTTCCGCTGCCAGCGCGATTTTCCTGCCCTGTAGTGCCATGTGACAATCAATCATCGCATCCTGCAACTGGCCACGCTGACGTTCAATCCAGGTGGGAACCTCACGTCCAGAGATCTGTTGCAAATGATGAATAACCGCATCCACGGTCATCATCGTCATCATATGTGGCACCGTTAGCGCGCGACCACGACTACGCTGTGCGATTAAACCCGCAGCACGTTGGAGTGACTGCCCTACGGTGATAGTACTCAAATTCTGCCCCATCTGCTCGATGGCGCGCAGCGTTGTCCCACCTTGCGTTACCGACTGGTAATCTCCGCAGGCAAGGTGTCCATCCAGTGACTGCGACAGATCGGGCACGATCACCGCTTGCAGGCCGAATGCCTCAACGTAACTGCGTAATAGTTCCACTTCACCGGGATTGACCAGATGGCTGAGCAACACGTTGACACGTCGGTTTCGCACTCCTGCTGGCGGTTTTTCCGGCATCCATTGCTCAATGATACTTTCCACGACAGCACTGAATCCATTTTCCAACGAACCATAGAAGTCTGGCGTATTCACCGTAAGTAATGCGGTAGATTTAAAGCGGGGATGTGCGGTACGGAATTCACGTACCGCGCGAGTAAGATCGCTTCCCTGTGCCTCAGATAACCCAGTGCTGATTAACACAATCGCCTTTGGCGCATTACGCTGGCACAACGTGCTAAGCGCCGTTAAAATGTTGCCATCCGAACCCATCACCGTGGTCGTTGGGTCCATTGCTGTCGATTGCAGCGGAATCGGATCATGAAAATGTTGGATAAAGAAAACCTTGGCAAAAGCGCTACACCCCTGCGCACCATGTACCAGAGGAATACTTTGTTCTAGCCCTTGGCTAGCAAGAATGGCCCCAAGTGGTTGACCACTCTTAATCGGGCCGGTGGCAAGGGGCTTTTTACTGCGGATAACGTCAGCCATTTTGTACTCCTTAGCGCCAGAGGGCTGGTTGGTGCGTCTGCGGCCAGATAGGACTTTCCAGCGTAAGACAAATTTGCTCAGCCAACGTGACGATGCCACGGTATCCCGCATAAGCGTGCTCTCGTTCCTGATTGATATCGAGAAACGGCATACGAGCCTTATAAGCGGTGTACATATTGCGCCCTCCGGCAATCATCATGTCCGCACCGTAGCGGTAGGCAACATCCAACAGCGTGCGTGCATTTCCCTCATCAAGCATCACGGCATCATCGCCCATCAGTTCACGAATACGTGCTTTATCTTCCTGTGTGGACTTGCGTGTGCCAGTGGCAACTACCGTTATGCCGAGATCTTGCAGTGCCGAAACCACTGACCAGGATTTCACGCCACCGGTATAGAGCAACGCCTTACGGCCTTTAAGTCGGGCACGATAGGGGGCTAACGCCTTTTCCGTTATGGCTTCTTCTCGTGCGATCAGCGCTTCAGTACGCTGTATCAGAGCGTCGTCTTGCAATAATGCGGCAAGCTGGCGCAATGCATCAGACATGGCACGCACACCGTAAAAACTGCCTTCAAACCACGGTGTGCCGTAACGTTGTTCCAGACCACGTGCCACATTGATCAGCGCACGGGAGCACACCAGCATATTGGCTTGTGTACGGTGCAGAGTCTGAATTTCGGCAAAGCGCCCATCGCCGGATAAGTTACCCAACACACGAATACCCAATTCGTCCAGCAACGGATGCACATGCCAGAATTCACCCGCGATATTGAATTCACCAATCAATCCAATATCGTGGCGATGTGCGACAGGAATCGGACTGTTTTCCGGCCAGGGGGCCGGTTCACGAGTGCCAATCACCTGCTTGAGCATCACATCACCGGCCAAGCGATTGCCAAAATTTTTACTGCCGTAAAAACCCGCAGCATCTACCGCGATCACCGGCACACCAACCGCTACAGCGGCGGCACGACAGACCGCTTCAATGTCATCACCTTCCATCGCCGGCACACAGGTGTTGTAAATAAATACAGCGGTGGGATCGTAACGCTCCACAATATGGCGAACAGCATGGAACAGCCGCCGTTCACCACGCCCCATAATCACATCTTGTTCATTGAGATCGGTGGTAAACCCCAGTCGATTCAATCTTGGCCCGGAACTCTGACTGCCACGGTTATCCCAGGAACTGCCGGCGCACCCGATAGGGCCATGCACCAGATGAGCGACATCCGCCAGTGGCAGTAGCGTAATCTGTGCGCCATCAAAAGCGCAGCCTCCCGCTGTGGCACCGGGTTTCGGCGCGCTACACCCCGTTTTTTGTTTGTGGTTGTGCTCACAGGCGGGCTCATCAAGCAGCGCCAGTATTTCATTCCCGTTCATTTTGCCCTCGTCGAGTCGGTTGACCTTATGACGCTACTGCAATTCGCGGGCCATGAATAAATTCTTTTATTTCATCATAATAGGATTATTCGTTTTGCAACAAACGCGACAATGGCGGAAACAAGACAGGAATTGGAGAGTAGAGGGTCATGCTCAACATCACAAACGGTAACGTTCTGATAGGGAGATCCTTGTCGCCCTCGGCGAAAACCGGTAGACGACAAGGGACAATGCATTTAGCCCGAGGAAAATCCCCGCTTGCACGGGAAAGAAGAATGAAATGTGCAGATAGCAGAAAAGTTTCCCGCTAAAGCACACGTGCCTCAAGCGGATTATCTTTCTCAAGCCGTTTTGCCAACCAGGGCGGCAGGCGATCGGCCATCAACGTTTGTAAAGCGTCACGCTGTGAAGATATGTTGGTGCCGGGTGGCACCTTCATCGGATGAATGCTGTGACGAATAATCCGCGCCGCCGCCGGGCCGCCGATCGCTTCACAAAACAGCAGGTGGCAACCCGCGAGCAGTTGAGCACGCACGTCATTACTTTCCTGCGCTCCCACATCGCTGGGATAACGGCGCAACCCGTGCAGCCAGGAGCCATTATTGTCAAAGGCATAGATAAAAAACAGACGACACTGACCAAAATGGCCGTTAATGGTAATGCCATCCTGTGACGAAAACGCCGCCAGCAACTGTGCTTCACGCCCCGGCGGCGACATCACTGCGAGATGCGCAGGCATGTCGCCACGCAGACATCCCATGACCCGTTGCCAACGACCACGTGTCATCACGGCACGATCGCCAGGAAAGCGTGCCATCAGTTGCTGCTGATCGAGTGAAGACAAATAGGCCAAATCGATTGAGGCTTCATCTTCTTGCGCAATCCAGCGTAATAACTGTGGCGAGGAAAGCTCTGGCAAGCAATGCATCAGCGCAAACAGCCGCCAGAACAGGTGATCATCATCAGACATATTCTCCTCCTCATTCATGCCAGACCGAGGCGCGAGGCCCGCAGGCTAACAGGAAACTGCGGTTTTTCCTTTTGTGGGTCCACGTAGTAGCGTTTTCCTCCCTCCAGCGCGACCTCTCCTCCCCAAGAATCCTGACTGTCAAACTCTATCCCGACCACCCTCGCCTCCAAATCCTGTTTGGCGATATAGCAATACAACTGCGCGTTGCACTCACGAAAAATCACTATCGGCATACACGCCTCCTCAATGGCAACGTGACGGCCCGGACAGTGCCGGGCCGATGAGCTGGCCTATCTGGCCAGAGGATCAACGAACAAGATCGAAGTTGTAATCGGTTTTGCCGAGTTTCATGGTATCGCGATCGAGTTTCTCCAATACTGCATTCACCAACTGCGTGAGAATCGACATAGCCCCTTCGTACCCCCACGTGGTTTGGCGATGCAGATGATGACGATCAAAAATCGGGAACCCCAGACGAATCAATGGCACTTCAAACTGCTCGCCCTTCGCTAGCGTATCGCGCTGAATGAATTTGCCGTAGGAGTTGCCAATCATGAAATCCGGCTTGTTGGTAAACATTAACGAGCGGAAATGCCACAGGTCACAGTTGATATAGACTTCGCTCTCCTGCCCATAAGGTGAAGCACTCAGCATTTTTTTCATCGCTTTCTGCCAGCGTTTGTTGCCGTTGTGGCACAGGATCACGGTGGGTTCACAGCCCAGTTCCAACAGGAATTGGGTCAGACCCATGACAAAATCCGGATCACCATACAGGCCAAAGCGCTTGCCATGCAGCCAGGTGTGAGAATCCAGCATCATATCCACCAGTCTGCCGCGCTCCAGCGTCAGCGCATCACCGATCGGAATGCCTGTCAGTTCGCTTACCGTCATCAGCAGCTTGTCCGTTGCATCCAGCCCAATTGGGACGGGAATATCGGTCGCCGGTTGGTTCCAGTTGTCTTGCACTATTTTCTTGGTTTTCGTGAGATGCCACGGCTGCAGCAGCAAGGTGTCAATGGCATTCGGTGCCTCGCTCATCTCTTGCTGGGTGGTGCCACCGGCGTACATGCGGTAGTGACCGTCTGCTGGCGTATCGAGTACCTCCGACGGATCGGACAGGATGGCGCACGGCACGCCCATCTGATCCATCATGCGTTTCAATACTCGGTAGTTGCCCAGATAGGTTTCAAATCCGGTCACCAGATTCAGGCGCGCCAGACTACCGGGCTGATAGTTCTTACCTTCATCGCTGGTAAACGTGCGGGCAAACCCTTCAAACATATTGTCCCAGCCGGTGATATGGCTGCCGATAAAGCTCGGCGTGTGGGCATAGGGGATCGGCATTTGCGCATCAACAAACCCGTCCTTCTTGGCATTGGCGATAAACGCTTGCAGGTCATCGCCGATGACTTCTGCCATACAGGTGGTGGAAACGGCGATCATCTCCGGTTTGTAGAGTGCGCTGGCGTTCTGCAAACCGGCATTCAGGTTGTTATTCCCGCCAAACACAGCGGCATCTTCCGTCATGGAGTCAGAAACACAGGCGACGGGCTCCTTGAAATGACGGTTAAAATAGGTGCGGAAATAGGCAACGCACCCCTGAGAGCCGTGCACATAGGGCAAGGTGTTGGCAAAACCCAGCGCGCACAATACCGAGCCCAACGGCTGGCAGGCTTTCGCCGGATCAATGGTCAGCGCTTCGCGCGTAAAGTTAAGTTCCTGGTACTCCGGCGTGGTGGTCCACTCGAAGACATCACGCACGCGCTGCTCATCATGCGCCTCTTCCATCGGGCGTTTATTGTGAAACAGCATCTGGTATTCATCCTGCTCAAACAACGGAAAGCAGGCATGGGTTTTTTCAGCAGTTTGACTCATGGTGTACTCCTCCCGCGCCACAAATCGGTGAACAAACGGGATATCAGGATAAGGGTTAGGCCGATTTCAGCCACGGAGCTGTCAGTTCACGCCAACTGGGGTTATTCAGCGTCATGTCCATGTCACGGGCAAAAATGGCGAAACCGTCATAGCCGTGGTACGGACCGGAATAATCCCAGGAGTGCATCTGGCGGAAAGGCACCCCCATCTTTTGAAAGATGTACTTTTCCTTAATGCCGGAACCGATCAAATCGGGTTTCAGCGCCTTGACGAAGGCTTCCAGCTCATAGCTGCTGGCATCATCAAACAACAACGTACCTTCTTTCAGTTCTGGCAGCGTGCGGTCGTAGTCGTCGTTATGGCCAAATTCATACCCTGTACCAATAATCTCCATACCGAGATCTTCATAAGCACCGATGATGTGACGTGGACGTAATCCCCCGAGATACAGCAGTACCCGGCGACCTTCCAGACGCGGACGGTATTTGGCGATAATGGCATCCGTTTGCGCCTGATAGCGGTCAATCACCGCTTCGGCGTTCTGCTTGATGGTGTCATCAAATTGACTGGCGATTTTGCGCAGCGATTCGGCGATCTTGGTCGGGCCGAAGAAGTTGTATTCCATCCAGGGAATGCCGTGCTTCTCTTCCATATGGCGCGAGATGTAGTTCATCGAACGGTAGCAGTGCACCAGATTCAATTTCACGTTGGGCGTATTTTCCATCTCTACCAACGTGCCATCACCGGACCACTGCGCCACCACGCGCAATCCCATCTCTTCGAGCAGAATACGCGATGCCCAGGCGTCACCACCGATGTTGTAGTCGCCAATAATCGCCACGTCATAAGGCGTAGACTCAAAGGGTTTACCTTCACGGTTATCCAGCACCCAATCGCGGATCACGTCGTTGGCAATGTGGTGACCGAGAGATTGCGATACGCCGCGGAACCCTTCGCAGCGCACCGGCACCACCGGTTTACCGATCGCTTTACGGCTGGCATTCGCCACGGCTTCGATGTCATCACCAATCAACCCCACCGGGCATTCCGATTGAACTGAGATCCCTTTGCTTAACGGGAACAGCATTTCCAGTTCTTCAATCAGTTTGGTGAGTTTCTTGTCACCGCCAAACACGATGTCCTTTTCCTGAAAATCCGAGGTGAAGTTCAGGGTGCCGAAGCTGTTCACACCGCTGACCCCGGTGTAATAGTTACGGCGTCCGGCACGGGAATATTGACCGCAGCCAATCGGGCCGTGCGAGATATGGATCATATCCTTGATGGGGCCAAACACCACGCCTTTGGAACCGGCATAGGCGCAGCCGCGTACCGTCATCACCCCCGGTTGCGATTTACGGTTAGATACCAGACATTTCCCCACGCTCTCCTGCGCGGGGTCGGTGACCATCATGTGTTTTTTACGATCTTTTCGCGCTTTCTCAGGGAAAACCTCCAGCACTTCCTGGATAATTGCCTGATTGCGTTCACGGGTTGCGTTTGTCATTTCACTGTTCCTTCTGCGTCAGGGCCCCCACAAACGGGGGGTGACGCCGTTGAGCGATCAGGCCGCATTCTCTTCGGCAGCGGTTTTACCGATGATGCTGGTGTCTTCCTCTTCCATGATGCCGAACTCCATCAGCAGTTCTTCCAGTTCATCCATCGTGCAAGGCACTGGGATGACTTTCATGGTGTTGTTAACAATCTTCTGTGCCAGCGTGCGATATTCATTCGCTTGATTACAATTCGGGTCGTACTCAATGACCGTCATACGGCGAATTTCTGCACGTTGTACGATGTTGTCGCGTGGTACAAAGTGAATCATTTGGGTGCCGAGTTTTTCCGCCAATGCAATGATCAACTCATCTTCACGATCGGTATTACGCGAATTACAAATCAATCCCCCCAAACGCACCTTACCCGTCTTGGCGTATTTCACGATCCCTTTGGAAATGTTGTTAGCGGCATACATCGCCATCATTTCACCAGAGCAAACGATGTAAATTTCCTGCGCTTTGTTCTCACGAATTGGCATGGCAAAACCGCCACATACCACGTCGCCTAGCACGTCGTAGAACACAAAGTCGAGATCGTCTTCATAAGCGCCTTCGTCTTCCAGGAAGTTAATGGCGGTGATGACTCCGCGCCCTGCACAGCCCACGCCAGGCTCCGGGCCACCGGATTCAGCACAGCGCACATTGCCATAACCGATTTGCAGTACGTCTTCCAATTCGAGGTCTTCAACTGATCCCACTTCTGCTGCCATTTCCATAATGGTGTTCTGCGCTTTCGCGTGGAGGATCAAACGCGTGGAGTCCGCTTTCGGGTCACAACCGATGATCATGACCTTCTTGCCCATTTCCGCCAGTGCGGCGACCAGATTCTGAGTGGTGGTGGATTTGCCAATCCCCCCCTTGCCATAAATGGCACATTGACGCAAAGCCATGATTGCTTCTCCTGTTTCGGGTTGAAGGCGTGTGGTACGCCGAATGTGTTGAACTCCCTCTGTTGCAGGGAACGTACCATCCATGCCAAAACAGGTAATGCATTGAAAATATTGAATTTGAAAGAATGAGCCCTGCCAGAGAGAAAACAAACACAAGACAAAGGGCAAACCAATTGTTGTAAAACGAACAATCGCGACCTAAGAGGAGTGACAAGGCTGTTTTAAGTGACAAGCACGACAGTTTGTTGGCTGCACGACAGGATGTGGCCCTTTCTGTCTTATTTCATGCAATTTTCCTTCATTACACACGACGAAAATTGCAAAGAAGAATGCACAACACATTAAATTAAAACATCTTTTTATCTTCATACGGAAATGGCACAGGGTGTGCTTCAAGCCTCGCTGAAACGGCGAATTGATGGCGCGCCTGCTGCTAAGCCGCCACGTAAACACCCGCGCCACACCAATGAGGAAGCCCGCATGAGCAGAAAAATGAAAACGATGGATGGAAATGCCGCCGCTGCATACATCTCTTACGCCTTTACCGACGTGGCGGCCATCTACCCTATCACCCCTTCCACGCCGATGGCGGAAAACGTGGACGAATGGGCCGCACAGGGTAAAAAAAACCTGTTCGGCCAGCCAGTACGCCTGATCGAGATGCAATCTGAAGCGGGAGCGGCAGGTGCGGTACACGGTGCGTTACAAGCCGGAGCACTCACTACCACCTATACCGCTTCACAAGGGCTGTTATTGATGATTCCGAACCTGTATAAGGTCGCCGGCGAGTTGTTACCGGGTGTGTTTCACGTCAGCGCCCGCGCATTGGCAACCAACTCACTCAACATTTTTGGCGATCATCAGGATGTGATGGCCGTTCGTCAAACGGGCTGTGCCATGTTGGCAGAGAGCAGCGTACAGCAAGTGATGGATCTGTCTGCAGTAGCGCATCTTACCGCCATCAAAGGACGCGTACCCTTCATCAATTTCTTTGACGGCTTCCGTACTTCCCATGAGATCCAGAAGATTGAAATGTTAGAGTACGATGAGTTGGAACCGCTGCTGGACCGCGACGCGCTCAACCGTTTTCGCCGCAATGCCTTGAACCCCGATCACCCGGTGGTGCGTGGCACGGCGCAAAACCCGGATATCTACTTTCAGGAACGCGAATCCGCCAACCGTTTTTACGACGCGCTGCCTGCCATGGTGGAACGTTACATGGCAGACATCACCCGACTTACCGGACGTGAATATCACCTGTTTAATTACTACGGCGCGCCCGATGCTGAACGGATGATCGTTGCCATGGGGTCGGTGTGCGAAACCATTCAGGAAACGGTGGATTATCTCAATCAGCGTGGCGAGAAAGTGGGACTGCTGACGGTGCATTTGTACCGCCCGTTCTCGCTGTCGCACTTCTTTGCGCAGATCCCGGATTCGGTACAGCGTATTGCCGTGCTGGATCGCACCAAGGAACCTGGCGCACAAACGGAACCGCTGTGTCTGGATGTGAAAAATGCCTATTACCGTCACGCTCAGCCGCCATTGATCGTCGGTGGCCGTTACGGATTGGGCGGCAAAGATATTCTGCCAACGCACATCGTGTCTGTCTTTGAGAATCTTACCCGCCCACTGCCGCAGGATGGCTTTACTGTCGGCATCACCGATGATGTCACCCACACCTCACTGCCGCAGGCCAGCGCAGCGCTCAATGTAGCGCGCGTCGGCACCACCGCTTGTAAATTCTGGGGGCTGGGATCGGACGGCACGGTTGGCGCCAACAAAAGCGCCATCAAGATTATCGGCGATAAAACGCCGCTTTATGCGCAGGCCTATTTCTCCTATGACTCGAAGAAGTCGGGCGGGATCACCGTCTCTCACTTGCGGTTTGGGCAAAGCCCGATCACCTCGCCCTATCTTATTCATCACGCGGATTTTATTGCCTGTTCGCAACAAAGTTACGTTGAAAAATATGACCTGCTGGCCGGATTGAAACCGGGTGGGACTTTCCTGCTGAACTGCACCTGGACGCCGGATGAGTTGGCGCTAAAGTTGCCCACAGCCATGAAGCGCTATCTGGCCCAGAACCACATTCGCTGCTACACCCTTAATGCAGTGCAGATTGCTCAGCGTCTCGGCCTGGGCGGGCGCTTTAACATGATTATGCAGGCTGCCTTCTTCAAGCTCACCAACATTATTCCCCCAGAAACCGCCGCCGACTATTTAAAAAGCGCGGTAGTAAAATCCTATGGCAGTAAAGGTCCGAAGGTGGTGGAGATGAACCACGCCGCGATCGATCAGGGCATGCAGGCGTTGGTGGAAGTGGCTATCCCCGCGGTGTGGGCCACGCTCCCCGATGACACTCGCCCTCCCACTCACGCCGTACCCGATTTTATCCGTCAGATTCTGGAGCCGATGAACCGCCAGGAAGGTGATACGTTGCCCGTCAGCGCCTTTATCGGCATGGAAGATGGCACCTTCCCACCCGGTACGGCGGCCTATGAGAAACGCGGCATCGCCATTCAGGTTCCCGTCTGGCAGCCGGAAGGGTGTACCCAGTGTAACCAGTGCGCTTTTATCTGCCCGCATGCGGCTATCCGTCCGGCGTTGTTGAATGAAGAGGAGCGCGCAGCAGCCCCGGTTTCCTTGCTGAGCACCCCGGCGCAAGGGGCCAAAATCATGGAGTACCATCTGTCCGTATCGCCGTTGGATTGCTCCGGCTGCGGTAACTGCGTGGATATCTGCCCATCGCGCGGTAAATCGCTCACCATGCAGCCGCTGGAAAGCCAACAGCATCAGGTTGGATTGTGGGAACATGTGCTGACGCTCTCGCCCAAGGCCAATCCGTTTAGCAAAACGACGGTAAAAGGCAGCCAGTTTGAAACGCCGCTGCTGGAGTTTTCCGGGGCCTGCGCCGGTTGCGGAGAGACGCCGTATGCGCGCTTGCTGACGCAACTGTTTGGCGATCGCATGCTGGTAGCTAATGCGACAGGCTGCTCGTCGATCTGGGGCGCAAGCGCACCGTCAATCCCTTACACCACCAACCATAAGGGTCAAGGTCCGGCCTGGGCCAACTCATTGTTTGAAGACAACGCCGAATTCGGTTTGGGGATGTTACTCGGCAGCCGAGCGGTACGTGCGCAGTTGGCAAGCGATATTCAAACCTCACTTGCGCTTCCTATCACGCCAGCATTGCATACTGCGCTCACCGATTGGCTGGAGCACAAAGAACGCGGGGACGGTACGCGCGGGCGGGCTGACACGGTTATCGCCCTGCTGGAGCAGGAGCACACCACCTCACCGTTACTGACGCGCATCTACCAGAACCGTGACTATCTGCCTAAACCGTCGCAGTGGATCTTCGGTGGTGACGGCTGGGCCTATGATATTGGCTATGGCGGGTTAGATCATGTGCTGGCCTCAGGGGAGGATATCAATGTGCTGGTATTCGATACTGAGGTGTACTCTAACACGGGTGGCCAATCGTCTAAATCCACGCCGGTAGCGGCTATCGCCAAATTTGCCGCAGAAGGGAAACGCACGCGCAAGAAAGATCTCGGCATGATGGCCATGAGCTACAGCAACGTTTATGTGGCGCAGATTGCCATGGGAGCGGACAAGGCACAAACGCTGCGCGCTATTGCCGAGGCGGAAGCCTGGCCGGGTCCATCGCTGATCATCGCCTATGCAGCCTGTATCAACCACGGGCTGAGCGTTGGCATGGGATGCAGCCAGCGCGAGGCAAAACGCGCGGTGGACGCTGGCTATTGGCATTTGTATCGCTTTGATCCACAACGACAAGGTAACGGTAAAAACCCGTTTGTGCTCGATTCGGACGAGCCGGAAGAAGATTTCCAAGCGTTCCTAATGGGAGAAGTGCGCTACGCATCACTAAAACGACAGCATCCAACCTTAGCAGACAGCTTGTTTGAACAAACTGAGCAGGATGCCAAAGATCGTTTTGAACGTTATCGGCGGCTAGCGGAGGGTTAAGCTGTCATGGGAGATGTCCTAGTATAGTGGTAACGACCCATTTGCTATTTATTCTTATACTCAATGTTGGCCGAGCCCCATCCGTCAACAGACGGATGGGGCATACTATAGAGAGAAACCGTCTGTTGCTTTTAACTGATCGGCATGACATCGAAAGTATGTTTTCTATTTTTAATTTTAAGCAGCGAGTTGATGAATTCCCGCCATAAACTGACGGGTAGTATTTAACAACAACACAACATGTTCTGACTCATCCCTCATCCACCCAATTGCATCATCCATTACATCACGGTAATCAGAGGCATTCGGGCGTTCAGGATCATTGACCTCTGAATCGCTACGGGTTCAACAGACACCTCAAAGTCATTTAGAATGGCTTAAAAATGAGGTGCCCATGAGCGGTAAGCGTTATCCCGACGAGGGCTTTGCTGTAAGAGCTCGAGTTGGTGATTCTGAACTTCTGCTTTGCCACGGGACTGCCTGTGTTGTCAGGATGATGCGTGATCTGATCCTGCGATTGAGCAAAAGTTCGATCTATTCAACAAAGCCCCCAGCATAACAAAGTGGGAATGGCGTTCCACAAGGGTAACAATATAGGCGTTTTTTGGCCCCTGAATCAGGTCTCCCAGTGGCCGGGTATGGCTCTGTCTACAACTTCAGGTGGTCTTTCGCTGATGGGTATCGCATCTGGAATTGAACCTAATTCTTTTCCCTTTAAGCGATGATGTTCTGGATTTACGCACTGCTCTTCCGCTTCTGAGGCATTGCTGTAGTTCTTTTTTCATGCTCCCCAAGTTTGTATAAAAAGCGTTTTATAAATCGTTTCGTGTGACACATGCATTTCCTGATTATCTGAATAACAGCCTTTAAGCCAACCGGCGATTTGTTCCGGCGACCAGTCCTGATGCATCTTCTCTGCAATGAGTTTACACAATGCGGGGCATCCAATTAGCTTGCAAGGTTTTGGTCTCAGGGCACGGTCCCACGCGTCCTTATCCGCTTTTGCAGCACGGTATTGTTTTTCACCTCCATGCCTTTTGATCTCTCGACGAATAGTTGAGGCGGCTCTCGATAATTTGTTTGCGATCTCCCTGATGCTAATTTTTGCTACCAGCTCTCTGGATATTTCCTCTCTTTCATCGAGCGAAAGCGCTAACCAGTGCCGCTTTCGGACAGGAGGACGATACCCACCAGTCTGGTGGGTAGTGGGCATAATAGAAGAATGATATCTATCGAACATTCTGGCGATATCATGCAGGGAGTCACCTTGCTTATATCTGTCCCAGATAATCGCATTCTGTTCTGGCGTGTAGTAAATGCGCGTTCTTCGTTTCATGGCAATATCCCCCTTGTGTAAGGATAGCGTTGCATCGACCCGTTGAACTCACAGCAAAATGCGGACGTAGCATTATTATGAGGATATATTTAAATCACTTTCGTGCTTGATAGGTGCATTTCTGCCGGAGATATTTGCGGAGCTACCGAAATACACAATAAGTGACTGAACCGGAATAAACTTCTTTTTCCTATATTATCTATGTCTTGCTGAATATTCATTTCCGTCTGCTGCTGCTATAAGTGTTATCCAGTCGCGAAACCGGCGACTTATCTTCTGCAATATAGCGGACTCATCATACACCAGATAGTACGCAATCGGTGAATCAACCGCTATTCCCAGCGGGTTAATCAGCAAGCCTCTTTCCAATTCTTCGCGCACAAGAGCATGGCGAACAAGCGCGATACCTTTACCTGCGATAGCTGCCTCAATCACACCATTGGAATCAACAAAAACGGGACCGATGTCAGTATTTGCATCGGCAATACCCTGCGCCCGAAACCAGACGGCCCAGTCAAGTCGATGCTCATCATGCAGCAGCGTGTATCCTGTCATATCAATCGGTGATGAAAGTTCGTTTTCCGGTGCAATCAATCGGGGACTACAGATTGGGAGAAGCCTGTCATTCACCAGGCACTCAGACTCCATTCCAAGGTAATGACCAGCACCGTGCCGAATAGCGAAATCAATCCCTTCAGATAGAAAATCAACCCGCCTGTTGGTTGTACTGATTTGCACCTCCACGCCCGGGTTAGCTTTTTCAAATGCAGGCAACCGTGGCAACAACCATTGAACGGCAAACCCACTTGTGCAACTGACCGCTACTTTGTTTGCATTTCCCTCATTCATTAAGCGTTGTGTTGCTTCTGCTATCTGGCGAAAAGCGGGCCGTATTGCCTGCAGATAGATGCGCGCCTCGGTTGTCAGTTCAAGACGGCGAGTGCTGCGAATGAACAACCTGATGTTAGTCATACTTTCCAGTTTTGCAATCTGCTGGCTGACAGCGCTTGACGTCACACATAACTCTTCGGCTGCCGCTTTCATACTCATGTTTCTTGCCACAGACTCAAAACACATAAGTGCATGTAAAGGTGGGAGTTTCATTATCAGTCATGTTTCGTGAGTTAGAAAATCTTAAGTATAGAAGAAAATCTTGTTTGTTGGCATTTCTGACATGGTTCACAGTTTCGTTGTTACTTCCCCTTCAATAATAAGGAACTGTTATGCGTGTTGCTGATTATCTCCGGTTACTCCTGCTTGCCGCTATCTGGGGGGCGAGTTTTCTTTTTATGCGCATAGCCGTACCGCAGTTTGGTGCCATTAATACTGCTTTTTTACGAGTATTGTTTGGATTTGCAGGCCTCGCGGTCATTCTATGTATGTTTAAATCCTCTTTTGATTTTAAAGATAAATTCAAATCATCAGTAATGCTTGGCGTAATTAACTCCGGGCTACCCTTCCTGATGTATTGCCTCGCGGCAAAATGGCTACCTGCAGGATATTCAGCTATTTTGAATGCAACAACGCCTTTAATGGGAGCGCTCGTTGGCTTTTCATGTTTTGCGGAAAAACTGACAGTCCGCAAATGGGTTGGTGTATTCCTTGGGCTTGTCGGCATCACCGTGATCACAACAATCGGTGAGGCGCAGTATGCGGACAAGCAAATTGCCGGTGTTATTGCATGCCTAATAGCAACCAGTTGTTATGGGGTCGCCAGTTTTCTGACACGAAGCTGGATTTCAAACAAAGGTGGTCTCGATCCTAAAATCGTCGCCTTCGGTAGCCAGATGGGGGCATCTATTTTTCTGCTGCCTTTTTTTATATGGAGCACCAGCACTGGCCCTGCTGTTAATTGGCTACAGCAAGAGGCATGGATAAGTGTCCTTGCAGTAGGAATGATCTGCACTGCATTTGCTTACATTCTGTATTTTCGCCTGATTGCCGATGTCGGGCCGTTACGTTCACTAACAGTAACATTCTTAATCCCTCCGTTTGGCGTTTTATGGGGATACATGGTGCTTGGCGAAACCATCAACAACGGTTTTATTATGGGGGGAGTAATTATAGGTGTTGCTGTCTGGATGGTTGTCAGCCCGGAAAAGATTAATTAGCTGTAAAGTGTGAACAGTAAAAATAGCGGGATTTCATACCTTGGAAACCCAAAGAAATGAGGTTTAAAGTTAAATAGCTTCGCCAAATAGTAGATCCCTTTAAGGGAGCTCAGTTCGAATTGTGCGATCTGATCAATCGCCAAAAAGAAACAAATCCCCCCGAACTGAGCGCGAACTGAGCGATGCCGATCATAGCAGCCATCCCTGATGAAGAACGACGACTAATGCGTAAAGAAGACCAACAGACACGCGATAAAAACCATTCCAGACGACTCATCGCCATACTGATGCGGCATCGGGGAATGGCCGTCACCGACGTCGCCAGACTGCTCTGCGCCGCTCATTCATCCGTTGGAAGATGGATAAATGAGTTTACTTCACATGGTGTTGAAGGACTACAAAGCCTCAGACCTGAACGAGCACTACGCTGATCCGTCGCGGATATCCTGCATATTCTGCTGCTTCTGGTTCAGCATTCTCCTCAGGAGGTTGGCGGCAGAAAAAAGCGTTATGATTTATTTATCAATCTTTTAGAGACATTACAGCGGACATATAGGCGAGCGTTTCCCCCCGAGGGAAACCGAGCAAGCCGAGTGCGCCGAATAAATTTTTCCGCCCCAGCGAGCAAAAAGATGCGCCCACGCGTCGGGTTTATACGTTTGATGAATTGAAGCGGTTGGAGTTGAATGCTGGCTAATTTTCGAACAATCACGCGAAGTATATACTCAAAGTACACATAAGAGAGGAGCACTATTATGAAACACCGCGTTAGCGTGGACAAAGACAATTATCAGGTTCTGAGTGCTGCCGGAGTCAATATTTCCGGTTTGGTGAACGATGCTGTTGGCAAAGCAGCCCGCCGCATCAAGGCTGAAGAGTGGAAGAGGGAAAACCGTGAAGGGATGGAAGAAGTCGCCCGATTTGTCGCACAGAATGGCTCCTTTGCGGATGAAAACAGGAGTTGGTGATCATGCAATTCATTGTTTATGAGTACAAAAGAGCCATTCAGAATGAAAACTATCGAGAACCGTATCAGACTCGGTTTTCGATAGTCTTTTAATGTGTGCTCAAGCCATTCCTACAGGCATTAATCGCGGATATTACACGCCATCTTCGATTGGACGGTGCTAATCAGATAAGCATGCTTCGTCAGCATTTCGAACTGGATAACATCATTTTCAGCCAATATGGGGATCGCATCATTGGGGGCTTTGTCATTGATGTTCTTGTTTATCAGGATATTGTGCACTATTAGTCTGTTCCCCTCCCAAGCGGAGTCAAAACTGAATGTCCGCCGAATCGTCAGCGGCACGCCATCCTCTCCGAGGTAAAAACCGTTGACTAAAGCCAGCGATCTATTTTTGTTATTTAGATAAACATAGACGTCATATTCCGTTCTGAGACGTTGCTCTTCTGAATAAAAAGCGACCTCTCCCTGACATATCAGCGGTTTTTTGTATAAATTGCTTTTTAAATAAAAAATAATCCCCAGGAAAAATGAAATAAAAAGCACCACCGTGGTGAAAAAAATTTTTTTTCTGACTTTAATTATTAACATAAGTTATACATTCCTTCCCATCTTTCCTGCAGGAAATAACAACCTCACTCTTTTTATCCAACATTTCAGATATAACGATTTTTTTCGACAGAAAGAACAATATATTATCTGAACAGAGATTCTCATAGTCGACGGGAAGAGGATAACCAACGCTATCATATAAATAAAACAAATCACATTTCCCACTCATCTTCACGTCGACAAGAGGCCGGTACGGAAAACGATTGATGTTCTCCAGCGCGAGTAGAAAAATCCCGGCTATCGTAACCCAGATGAGAAGGAACATGATGTATTGCTGCTTTTTTACGGGTTCAGGAATGCTGTGATGCTCTATAGAAAACGACGTTTCCCCTTCATCGACATCTTCTTCAATTTCATCTTCAACCTCCAGATTTAACTTTTCTTTCTCTTTTTCCTCCTCACTCATTACTGGATAGTGAGTTATGCTTTTAGCGTTAAAAATAATACCCATTTTAGGAATAGTCACAATCGAATCTGAAAGGTCAAATTCGCGCAATACTTTCCTTAGGAGAGAAAGGTAGTTGTTGAGATTATTGAGAGAAGGACAAAGTGCGTGTTTTTCTAATGCTTCCTTTAACAAAAAATCGCGGCTTAACGTGATTCCCTGATTCTCGATTAGCAAGCAGAACAATCGAGAAACTGGTAAACTCAAAGAGATTGCTTCGTTTTCACGTTCTATCCATGCTAGCGTTCCATCTTCCTCATTAAAAATTATTAAATCATTGATCAAATAAACCATACGACCTTTTCCATCAAGATTAAGAGACGTTATCGTTTTTATTTTCAGCTTGATAGATACGATATTTTTTAATGAAAATACCTACAGAATGGTCTGAAAATAGCACTCTACCAAAACAACCGATACGTTACCTATAAAATCGAAATCAATTACATGGTTCAGAAAGCTCTATATCAGCCAAGGATAAAAACTTATTCATTTATTGTCAAAGGTTATTTGACATTCGTTTAAGTCCCTACCTAAAAAAGGAATTCCATTATTTTTATAAAAAGACAGATGCTTTTCCGCCATCACCACACAAACCAGGGAATACAAAATAACATACTGAATTAACATGATTTATATCTAAATTGATATTTTTACCCTTTACTCTCCCCTGAAAACGCGAAAACACACACCAGAATAAAAAACTAAATAATTGTAAATTTAAAACATTTAATCTAAATAAAAATATTCAAAACAATATATTTGACTGAAAAACTCACCATAACTACTATTCACTCGTTCCAGAGCAATCTGGTTTGGCGAGCTGATAAATATATTGCACGTGAAAGGCAATCGACTATCAACCAACCAATAGTGTTATTACAAAAGAAAAAAAACGGATCCGTTGTGTGTGAGTGCGGAACACACTCATGCATAGGATTCATTCTTTAAATTATTGAGTAGTCAACAGAGAGCACGAGATGAAATTATCAAAGATTGTACTGACATCCCTGATCCCCGTGGTATTTTCCTTCGGAGCCAATGCCGTAGACACACATAACGGCTCGGTGACATTTAAAGGAAAAATTATTGATACCCCCTGCTCTATCTCTCAGGAAGATCTGCATCAAACGATCGAATTTGGCGAAATCAGTAAAACGGTGTTGGAAAACGGCGGCACCTCAGACATTAAGCCATTTGATATCACATTAAAAGATTGCAGCCTGGATACTGCCACCAGCGCCGTAATTGTTTTCTCCGGCGGCGTAGCTTCCGGCACCAATAATGAGCTGCTGGCATTAAACGGCAGTGCTGGTGGTGCAGGTATTGCAGTAGAACGCGTCGGTGAAAAAATCAAGTTTGATGGAACAACACCCGCAGTTGCCGCAACACCGCTGGCAAATGGAGACAACATTTTCTCCTTCACTTCTTATGTAACCAAGCTCCCTACTCCACAGGAGGGTGAAGCACCTGTAGTAACTACTGGTTCTTTCGCCAGCACCGCTAACTTTGTCGTGTCCTATCAATAAATATTGATCGGCTAGCCACAAAGTATGGGGAAACAAACGGGGAGACATCCTCCCCTTGCACCTTATTCATTCATGTCGGCTGACATGAATGAATAACCACAACGCGACATCTACTCAACCACATATTCCTATGGCAATGAAGAATATAACGCGCAAAGAAAAAATAAAACCGGGCCTCTTTTACTGTAGCGTTTTTATTTTTTCTTTGGGTACAACATCGATCAGTGCAACGGAATTTAACGTTGACGTACTGGATGTCGATGAGCGTAGTGACATTGATCTTAGCCACTTCTCCGATCCCGAATACGTTACGCCAGGGACTTATCTTTTATCGATAAAGTTGAACTCACGTGAAATCCAGCAGCAGATGATCCGCTACCTACCACAAGACGATACGCATTCTCGGCCAACAGTCTGCCTCTCGCCGGAACTCGTCGATAAGCTTGCACTAAAAACAGAAGCACGCAAAAAGACGGTGTTATGGAATAACGGTCAGTGTGTCGATCTGACGCCGATTGGGGGCGTTAAGATTTCTAACCAGATCGGTATGGGAACGCTGAATATCACTATCCCTCAGGCGTGGTTAGCATATAGCGATCAAAACTGGATTCCGCCCGAACAATGGGATCACGGCATCGGCGGCGCGCTGTTGGACTACAATCTGGTCGGGAATGTACGTCGAGATACCAATGGAAGAGGCACATCACACTCTCTCAGCAGCTACGGCACCACAGGGTTCAATCTGGGTGCCTGGCGCTACCGTGCCGATTACCGCTATTTCATGCGAAAAACGCGTGACTCGAATCGAGATCATTTCTCTTGGGATCAGTTTTACGCCTATCGTCCGTTACCAACCATATCAGCCGATCTCAAGCTGGGTGAGATGTATTTCAGCAGTAACCTGTTCGATAGCTACCGTTTCACTGGGCTGTCACTAGCGAATAACGAAAGTATGCTTCCCCCTTCGCTACGAGGGTACGCGCCTGAAGTGCGTGGTGTCGCCAAATCAAACGCGACGGTGACGGTTACGCAAAATGGTCGGTTGATCTATGAAACCACCGTACCTGCTGGCCCCTTTGCGATTCAGGATATGAAAAACGGCGTGAGTGGTACGCTGGATGTTACCGTGACGGAAGAAGACGGAACCGTAACCAGATTCCAGACTGAATCAGCCAACTTGCCTTATCTGACACGGCCGGGACATGTTCAGTACAAACTCGCCGCCGGTAAACCCTCGAATACCGATCATCGTTTGCAAGGTCCGGCGTTTTCTGCGGCAGAGGCCTCATGGGGGCTATCTAACGCGTGGTCGGTGTACGGTGGGAGTATTTTGTCCGATGGCTACCAGTCCTGGTCAGCAGGCATCGGAAAAAACCTCTACCTGCTGGGCGCGCTGTCCGCTGACGTCACACAGTCACGCGCGACGCTTCCAGACATGCCCTCTTCTCAAGTAGGACATGCATTTTCACTCAACTGGTCTAAATACTTCAATTCGATCGATAGCCAGATTAGCTTCGCAGGCTACCGTTTTTCAGAAAGAACGTATATAAGTATGGCGCAGTATCTCTATGCTCGTAATCTCGACAACAGCTATCGCAATGAAAAAGAGCGCTATACCCTTACGCTCTCAAAAAATTTCTCGTCGCAGGCCTCATCTTCATTGCTGAATGGGCTATCGACCTATGTCACCTATACACGCCAAACCTACTGGAATGAAGTGCAGCAGGATCGCTACGGTATATCACTTAACAAGTATGTTGATATCGGCGAAATTAAAGGCATCGCGGCGAATTTATCGGCCTACCGAACCGAATTCAACCACCGTACCGATGACACGTTATATCTGAGCTTTTCTATTCCCTTCAGAGAGAAAGATCGCCTGAGCTACAGCATAGGACGCTATAACGACAGTAATACTCAAACGCTGACCTATTTCAATAACACAGATCCGCGTCGTACCTGGAACCTGAGCACACGATACGACAGTAAGGAACATACCTATCTGAGCGGTAACTATACCCACCTGGCACCGATGACTGATGCCTCTGTGGGCGTCGCCTGGCAACAAAATCGTTATACCTACCTGAACGGTTCACTGCGTGGCGGCATTACCGCAACTCGTCACGGCATCGCAGCCCATCCGAAAGGCTATCAAGGTGGTACTCGTATCATGGTCGATGCCGATCAGGCTGGCGTGCCTTTCACTGGCAGCCAGGTTGAGACTAACCGCTACGGCCTGGCCGTGATTGCCGGCACCAGCAGTTACTACGATGTATCAACCCGCATTGATGTACAGAAATTGCCGCAGAATATCGAAGCGATGACGACGGTGGTACAAGGCACGCTGACCGAAGGTGCGATTGGCTACCGCAAATTCGACGTCGTTAGCGGAGCAAAAATCATGGCGCATGTCGCGCTGGCCAACGGTGTATTTCCCCCGTTTGCCGCGCAGATCAAAAACCAAAAAGGCCGTGACGTCGCGATGATCACAAACGGCGGGCAAGCCTATATCACAGGTGTCTCGCCTGATGAAACGCTATCCGTCATCTGGGAGGGAAGCACACAGTGTTCCCTCACCCTACCTGCGACCTTAAATCACCTTGATGCGCTACTGCTTCCCTGTAAATAAGTGGCACGAAGAAATAGAAAAGTCTGGAGAGTATGTTATGAAACACACATTTTTTCGGCAAGCAACAGGATTCCTCGTCGGCTGCCTGTTTGTGCTGCCCTCGGCCTATAGCGCCCTGAGCCTCGATCGCACCCGCGTTATCTTTAACGATGAGGAACAGTCCGCGACGGTTATGCTGATGAACCAAAACGCGGAAAATCCATTTCTGGCGCAGTCCTGGCTAACAGACGATAAGCACAATAAAGTGAATACGCCGCTAATGGTGCTGCCGCCGTTACAGCGCATCGAAGCGAAAGGATATAGCCTGATCCGTCTGGTCAAGACCGAGCAAATCAGCCAATTGCCCGCTGACCGCGAATCGCTGTTTTACCTTAACGTCCGGGAAATCCCGCCCAAATCAGAAAAGCCCAATGTGCTACAGATAGCCATTCAGTCCGAAATTAAGGTGTTCTTCCGTCCCAAAGGGGTAAAACCAGCCAAAAACGACATATGGCAGGAAAAACTGATCATCAGAAAAACCGGAAACACGTTTCAGGTAGAAAATCCAACACCCTACTACATCACAGTAAGTGACATCCTGAAACAGCCTAAAGCCTCTCAGACACCCCCTACCAGCCTGTTAAAAGGGAAAGCTTTTATGGTAGCACCACGAACAACGCTGCCAGTTGAAGTCAGTGATGGAGCAACCCATCGCTTCTATCTCTACTACGTCAACGACTACGGCGGTCATGTGGAGTTGCCTTTTACTTGCGCACAAAACCAGTGCCAGCCTGTTATCCATAAATAAATTGCAGGGGTAATTACCATGCCTTGGTTCGTTACGCGTAAATATCGCTATAGCACTCTCTGTGCTGCGCTCTTTTTCGGTTTAACGGCGTTTAACGCCAGCGCGCTGGAGTGTCGGTTGGGTTCCGTGACAGGTCCGGTTAACGATTATGATGACGTTGGCACACTAAAGATCCCGGCAACATTGCCTATTGGCAGCCGCCTCTGGACGTCAAAATCCTATACTCGTAGCCTGGCCTGCTGGGCGTATTACTCCGTAGAACCGCAAGGTGAGATGTCCTATTTTTATCCTAATCCTGAAGGCAAAGTCATCGCTCAGGGGGTGGGTATTGGCATCATCTATAACGGTCAGGATCTCGGTGTCATTACCAATGGCGGCAGCACCGCCTCACGCGTGTCCACAGGGCAATGGATCCAACCGGGTCCCAGTGGCTCACAGCCCCCCACTACCCCAAGCATGATGAATGTTACGGTACAGCTCTATCTCGAAAAAACGGGCGAGATCACCGATACCGCAGTGGGCGAGGATGCGCTGCGCGTCTTCCAAATCGACGGTGAAAGAGGCATCAATGCCAAACCCGACAGTAACTATGGCTTAACCCTGTCAGGACTACACGGCATCGAAATTATGCAATGCGCCGCTAAAATCAACGTTTCACCCGACAGCTATGTTGACTTTGGTACGGTCAGAGCATGGGCCGGTACGGAAGCGAATGCGTTAGCGCAAACGGAATTCAGCGTCAGAGTCTCGACCGACGGCGGAGAAGACTGCGGCAAGGGATTCGATCTGGACATCAACTTTGATGCCTCTGCGCGTGGAAATCCACTCGTCGGGATAGACGGCATGAATATGGGGAATGGTGCCACGCTGAAAATCGAAGATACGCGCAACGGCAATAACGTGGTGTTTAACCAGTTCATCAGTCTGGTTGAGGGCCTGACAGCATCGAACGGCGTGATTGAACGGCGCTATACGGCCCGGCTCTACGCCTCCGGCCCCGCAGTGGTAGGCGATACCGAGAAAAACATTATTCTGCGGTTTAATTATCATTAATCCATGAGATCGCAACGATGATAAACAATAATAATACAGCAATAAAAACCCGACCATGCCGTGCGTTGCTTGCCTTTACACTCAGCCTCCTGACGCTTCCGTCGGGTGTGTCCATCGCTCAGCAGGTATCGTCAATGGACGGCCATGAAGTGACGTTTCACGTTCTCGTCGTCAACGCCGCCTGCAATGTGAGTGCGGATAGCAAAGCGATTGTGGTGGATATGAGTGAAGTCTCTTCGCGCTATTTAAAGGCCAATCGCTACGGCGAATGGCATGACTTCGCGATTAACCTCACGGACTGCAATCTGGATACCTACCAAAACGTCACCATCCGCTTTTCAGGAAAAGAAGAGCCGCTCTTGCCCAATCGGCTGGCGCTGGATGCTTCATCTGGAGCCAAAGGCATCGCGATTGGCATTTATCAACGCGATAAACTACTCGGCATCAATAACAGTTCGGATAGCATTGTGCTGCAAAGCGGGGATAACAGCATTCCCTTTTCAGCCCGCATCGAAAAGATACGCGATGATCTGATTCAGTCTGGTGATTTCATGGCAACGGCGAACTTCACCTTAAGCTACCTATAGCGGATTAAGGGGAAAAGCCAAGGCCGTCATGTTCTTTACCCAACACTGGCGGCTCAGCCATTGGTTCTACGACAACACATAAAAAACGACTCAGCAATCACACAATCAGCAGCCTGTTTCATCAAAAAACTATATTTTATCGTTTAAAAAATAATTTAATCACCTGTATCTAATAGATTTATCAGAAATCCTCCCTCACTGTCTTCATGCTCACTGCCACTACGTTAAGTTTTTCTTAAACTTTTTTAAATAACGCCATATTGAGTAATTCCCCGTAATCACTATCATCACAATCAAGAATGAAACGGAAAATAGAAAACGATCCAATTATATGTCGAGCTTTTATTATCGATAAAAAAACGTCGCCAAGAATATAACAAATATCGATTCAAATAAAATCGAAAAACCGTTTACCTACGCGTGTAAATCAATCACTCACGCGTGCTCAATATCGAAAAAAATACCAAAATAGGAAATATCATGTTAAATGAAAAAGAAGAATTGAATATCGAGTGGATTGAAAAATTAAAACGCCTGGGAACGGCAACCATCTATGAAGCACAAGGGGCTACAGGAGCGCTGGATTCCTGTATCAAACCGCTGGCGCGAGGTATGAAATTCGTCGGTCCTGCGATGACATTACAGATGAGACCTGGCGACAATTTGATGATTCATTATGCCCTACCTCACGCTAAAAAAGGTGACGTGCTGGTTATCAACTGCGATGGATTCACTGGTGCAGGCATATGGGGTGATGTGTTAACCGCACAGGCGCAAAATATTGGGCTTGCCGGGCTGGTAGTCAATGGAGCAGTAAGAGATAGTGATGCCATCATTGAGTCAAACTTCCCCGTATTTGCCAAAGGTCTCTCTATTCGTGGTACAGAGAAGAAACAGCCGGGAAAAATGAACGAGTCAATGCTTATCGGTGACTGCATAATTCATCCCGGCGACATTATCGTCGGCGATTCAGATGGCCTTGTCGTCATAGAGAGAACACGTCTGGAAAACGTTATGCACCTTTCTGAAATGCGCGAGCAAAAAGAGAGTGTCTATAAAGAAAAAATATCACAGGGTTCATCAACCGCTGAATTAATGGATCTCACCAGCACTTTTAAAAATCTTAACCTGAGATAACAACATCGACATGGCATCATGGTTTATGCCTGTCAGAAACAGAAAACAGCCATAACTAAAAAACCATAAAAACTCAAAACAGATTAAAAACAAACACTCACTTATTTTATAAGCAGGTGAAAAAAAATGAAAAATATAAAAAACAATAGTAAATTTCGTTGGGTTGTTACAACATTAATTTTCTTCGTGTACACCATTGCCGCAGCGGATAGAGCCAACATCGGGGTTGTTTTACCTTTTATCCGTAATGATTTTCATATGTCTAATACAGAAGCTGGTGCCTTAGCAAGTTTATTCCTGCTCGCTTACGCAATAGCACAAATCCCAAGCGGTTTTTTGTATTCAAAATTTGGCGTGAGGAAAATCTTTTCCCTTTCAATGATCATGACCTCAATCGCAACGGGTCTGGTGGGTTTCTCTACCTCCATTCTCGGTCTTAAAGTTTCGCGCTTTATTCTGGGGCTTGCGGAAGGTCCATTGCCCATTGGTATAACATCAACGATCAATCGGTGGTTTCCTTCTCGTGAAAAAGGTATCGTCACCGCCATATTTCTGTCCGCTGCGAAATTCGGCCCCGTGATTGTTCCACCGATTTGTGCCTTTATTCTTTATCACTATAGTTGGCACTACGTTTTCTATTTCTTCGCGATTCCCGGTATTTTTCTTAGTGTTATCTGGTATTTGCTTGTTCCCAACACGCCACAGGAAAGTCGCTTTTGTTCCGAAAAAGAAATCGCATTAATTCAAGAACGAGATACGACTTCCACACTATCACCTACAGTCTCTAAAGAAAAAATCGTCACTGCCCGCAACTTCACATTACTGGACAAGTTGATCCGTGCCAGAAAGGTGAAGCTGATTGATAATTCCAAAAGCATCTTCCGTTCCTGGAATATTCTTGGCAGCACATTGGGCTATTTCTTCATGATGGGGATTGTGAATGTGCTCCTTGCCTGGATCCCGACCTATTTAATGAATGAGAAGGGATTTTCCATTATCAAAATGGGTATGCTGGCTTCAGCACCGTGGATTGGTGCCGTTATTGGCAATATTATTGGCGGCTGGTGCTCAGACCGTATTCTCAATAAACGCCGGAAGCCGTTAATGATGTTATCTGCCATTGCAACAGTCATCATGATGGTGATCCTCATCAATGCGCCAGATAACCCGATGATTCTTGGCCCGCTACTTTTGCTGACGGGAATCCTTTTTAATCTCGGTTTTTCGGCCTACATGGTCTATCCCATGTCGCTGACGACCAAAGATGTTTTTCCGGTTGCGGGAGCGTTAATTAATACCGGAGGCCAGTTAGGTGGGGCGGTATGTCCTTTAATTGCGGGATACTTGCTCGATCATTACACATGGGGGCATGTTTTCGGATTCATGGCGCTAGGTTCTTTCTTATGTTTGCTTGTTCTTTTCACCATTTCTGAACCGCTATCTGACGATCAAATAGGGCAAAAAACGGCCTAATTATCCTATCATTAAGGTACAAGGATGTGCCTTTAGCCAAAACCAGCCGTGCTCAACCCGAGATCGTCTTCATCGTTTTAATGAAATTAATAATATTCGGGTTCAGATTCTTCGCGTTATAAACGGCATAGATGTAACTCAAGCATTTAAAATCTTCGATCGGTAGGAAAAGAACATCCTGGCGATTATTCGGAATCGTTGATCTTCCAACAAGTGTGACGCCTAACCCAGCCCCAACCAATGCCAACGCAGAATGTATTTCAACGGTACGATGAGCAACCGCAGGCTGCACGCCATACTCCACAAATTTATCCTGAATTCGCATGGCATAGCTGCTTTTGGGATCGCTCGGAAAAATAATAAAGGGCGAATTGCAAAAGTCTCGCAGCGTAATGAAATTCTTTCGGCTCAGATAGTGATTAATCGGAATTGCCGCCACGAGGGGATCAATCAAGATCAGTTCGCGCGATAGTTCCTGTCCGTTCATCGACTCGTTGATATCCATTTCACGAGTGAAGCCAATATCAATAGATTGTGTTGATAACAGGTCAGCCTGATATTCAGAAAGCACCTCTTTTAGGGTGATACTAATATGGCCGTGCTTTTCCGAAAAAAGTTTGATCGTTTCAGGGATAAGGTTAAACATCACCGAACGGACAAACCCCAGGTTAAGGTTCACAGACGCCGTGCTAACATACTGCAATGCATCCCTTTCGAGTTTGTCAAAGTTGAATATCACTTCATGAGCTTTGTTAAAAAGAAACTCGCCCAGCTTTGTCAGCGTAATTGGCCGAGAAGTGCGGTTAAATAGCTCACCATTCAACTCTTTTTCCAGCGACGTAATTTGCAGACTGATTGCAGCAGGAGCAAGAGAAAAAACCTTCGCGGCCTGGCTTATTCCCCCAGCTTCAACCACTTTACAGAAATAACGCAATTGTTTGATATTCATGGTTCGCTATCCTCTACCGATTGTTTGGTATGTTATCAGCATAACGCGGATAGTGGTTTCCTTTTAACAGCCACATTAGCCCTTTTCGATAGCATAAAACGGCATGTCATCG
This sequence comes from Pectobacterium artocarpous, assembly GCF_046159765.1. Lineage (NCBI taxonomy): Bacteria > Pseudomonadati > Pseudomonadota > Gammaproteobacteria > Enterobacterales > Pectobacteriaceae > Pectobacterium > Pectobacterium artocarpous. The sequence goes on along the minus strand of NZ_JBJXVK010000009.1, from coordinate 96,683 downwards.
ATTCCCCGAAGCGATGTTAACCCCTACTCCACCATTAGCTCGCGCAGCATACGCTCAGGATTATTCAGGAAAGCACGCGTGACTTGATAGTGCTCCGTGTCCTCATACGCGACCTGCTGTATTCCCTCTTCACTAAACTGAAAGATAGTGGCATCGGGGTACGCCATCAGAATCGGAGAATGGGTTGCGATCACAAACTGCGATCCTTCACGAATAAGTTCATGCATACGGGCGATCGCAGCCAGTTGTCTGCTGGGCGACAGCGCCGCTTCCGGTTCGTCAAGCAGGTAAATCCCTTCTTTGCCAAAGCGATTAAGGTAAACCTCGAATGAGGCCACCTTTTCATGTGCAAGTGCGATTCGGCTAATGTATTGCGTTGAGATCATTCGCAGTCTTCCTGACAGGTAATGATGATGGATAGCATGTTTTCCCCATTACCTTAGCAAACGAATAACAAGCGTCAATGCCTGACGCTTATCCCCTCATCTACAGGTCATATTGTGTATTACCCTACTTACAATTAAGTTTATTTAACATGCAAAAAAAACATATCAACACTTAACATAATTAATAATGTTAGCAATCGATTATTTATCTGCAAGGCATGAAAAATACACACAAAAAAAATTAATTAAGGGAGAATAAAATTACACAATTCGTAGACACAAAAACCACCGCTGGAAAAGTATTCCCCGCATCATGACAGTGGCTTACCAGAGGTAGCATGAGTGAATGCGGCACGATAAAAATCAATTTCCTCAGTAATTACAGCGCCAATATCCCTATCGCAGTCAATATTCATCACGTTGCTTTTAATGCAGCGGTAGATATTAACCTGCTTGATAAAAATCTCAATGCAACATTTGGCTCTGCAACCGTCAGTTTTGACGGTATTTCAGCAGAGAATATTCGTTATCATGAAGAAAATTCCAATAAGCTGCATAATTACAAAAGCGGAAATGCTTTGTTCCTGGATAATTTAACGTATCAGGGGCTTAATGTCCAACTGCAACTGTGGCCAGTTGCAGATAAAACATTATCCTATATTCAAATCCCAATACTGTCTTTCTGGTTATCCACAGGTTAATTAGCAACACATTCCTCGTTCATTGATGAGATGAACGAGGCAACATAATTAAAACACACGTAATATGACATCGACATGTTGAACCAATACGTAATTCATCAGCTCAAAATATCAACTTAGAAATTATAGTTGACGGTCACGGAGACGTGACGCGGCGTACCATACACGGCATAAGGTGCAAGGTAGTCATAGTACTCTTTATCAAACAGGTTGTTGATATTCGCCTGCACCGCCAGTTGTTTGTTCACCTGATAGCGGCCAAACAGGTTAACCAGCGCGTAGCTGCCCTGATCGACGCGCAGCGTGGTGTTTTGCGGGCCTGAACCTTCCTGCCAGATGCCATTTTGCCAGTTCACGCCGCCGCCAACGGTTAAATCCGGCAGCGTTGGCAATTGGTAGCGGGTAAACAGCTTGAACGATGTGCGGGGCTGTTCTGGATTGACCGACTTACCGTCCTGATCGTCAACAACATAGCGCGAACCGCCAAACGTCATTTGCAGGTTGTCCGTCACCGCGCCGTTAACTTCAAATTCAATCCCTTTACTGACGACACCATCGACTGAACGGTAGGCAAATTCTCCTCCACCGCCGGGAATCGCGATCCCTGTTGATTGCCCCACGTTATCCTGCTCAATGCGGAAAACAGATACCGACGCCGTCAGGCGGCTGTTATACCAGTCCCCTTTAATGCCCGTTTCATAGTTTTTACCTGTCGTCGGAGACAAATATTTTTTATTCATATCTTTCTGCGTTTGCGGTTGGAAGATATCGGTGTAGCTGGCATACGCCGACCAGGTATCGTTAATGTCATATATCAGACCCACATAAGGCGTCACACGATTGTTGCTGGTATCTCCCGTCGAACCAATGATGCTCCAATCGGTATAACGCGCGCCTGCAATCAAATGCAGCGGATCGGCCAGAGATAAGCGGGCCGTGGTATAGAGCGATTTTTGGCGCGTGGTTGAGTGCTCATAGTCCACCCAGGGACCCCAAGATGGATCGGCAATGTTGCCATTCCAGTTATAGTAATTGCCCATACCTGCTGAGCTAATCGTGGATTGCGTGTTATAGAACTGGCTACGTTGTCGGTTGTAGCTGCCACCGATCACCAGTTCATGCTGGCGCCCCAGTAGCTCGAACGGGCCGGAGGCATAGGTATCGATCGCATCAACTTTACGGGTGCCCTTATTCCATCCACCGTAAGCACCGACATCATTACCATACGGATCAACAAGCAGCCCCGTATCTTTATCTGGAAAACCATTGACATACATCAGCTTGGAATCGAAGTTGGTTTCGCCATGCGTCCCACTCATGCGCACCTGCCAGCCGTTATCAAAACGCTGAGTCAGATCGGCAAAGACTTTTCTCGACGTTTTATCGGAGTAGCTCCAGTTCGGTGCGGAGTTAAATTTGTTCCCAAAATTCGTCGAGCTGCCATCGGTAAACCATGTTGGCAACCCCCCCCAGGTTGGGCGATCTGTATTGTGTTCCTGATAGTCATAACCAAGCGACAGCGTGGTTGAATCAGTCACATCGGCATCGATCACGCCGTAGAGGAATTTTTTGCGGCTGTGGTAACGATCAAGCCAGGTGTCGTTATCCTGATAGCCCGTAACCACGCGCCCGCGAACATTGCCGGATTCGGTCAGCGGCGCAGACAGATCGGCTACTATCCTCTGTTTATCCCACGAGCCGTAGCTGCCGGATACAGAGCCTTTGAATTCGCGACTGTCCGTATGCTTGCGTATCATGTTTACCGCAGCAGAAGGGTTACCTGTCCCCGTCATCAACCCGGTCGCTCCGCGCACGACTTCGATACGATCATAGATCGCCGTGTCCGAGCCAGAATCACCAAAGTCCCAGATTTCGTTCACCACCGTCGGAATACCGTCGAACAGATAGTTAGTGATACGGAAACCGCGAGCGAAATACGTCACGCGTTCGGAGTCGATAATTTTAGAGGATACGCCGGTCGTGTTCGCCATGACCTCACCAATCGTTTGCAATTCCTGATCTTCGATACGCTGCTGACTGATAACGCTCACCGACTGCGGGATATCACGCGGCGTCAACGTCATCTTCGTTCCGGCATTAGTCACTTTCACGCTGTAATCCTGCGGGTCGCTGACCTCTGCGTTGGCATGAGCATTCGCGCTGACGACGAGCGTATCGCCTGAGGCAGGATTTTCTTCGGCAACGACTTGAGCAGGCAGGAAAGAGGTGGAAATCAACAGGGTAAGAAGAGAGACGCCGAATGGTTTTGCTCCGGCCAGCGAAGAATCACAAACGCGTGTTTTTTCCGCGCGAGTAACGCCAAAAGACATGGTATATCCTCGGTTAACTGGTGATGATTTTGGCGAGATGCTGAGGCGTTTCTTGTCAACATTTGCACACAAAAGTAAATGATAACTATACTCATTATTATTTTTATTTCAATTTAATGGTTAATTCATTTAAAATACAAACAGATAGAAAAGAATAAATCGCCATACTGCAAAACAAGGCATGTTACAAAAAACACATCCAGGGCATTTACAGCAGCCCCCCAGTCGCACGGGAAAAGCTCCAGGCCGGGCAGTCGCAGCTCACAGCATAAGGCTTTAACGACATGCAACCCGCTCTCCGGCAAACGTGAAGGGCAAACATGGCGTACGACGAGTGCTTCCCCTAACAACGTGATGAGATGCCGTCACCATTCCATGAAAAACAGTAACAATGTCGCCTTTTTATATAGGTGCAACATACGTTGGCGGAGGTGATGAACGGGAGAAAAATGGAACGCCAGCGAAACAATGATGCATTTCGCTGGCATAAACCGGGCGAAGCGGTAAGTTAATCAAGGAGAAAAATAGAGAGTAAACTGCTCATAAAAAACATATTTTCGACAAAACAGACATTTTCATTATAAATTATCTGGTACTTTCCCTGGTGAGGCTAATACGTACTGACTTTCTGATTTTTACCAGCATACAATCAACAAATATCAGATTATGTTTCTTATCATAGAGCGATACAGCAACCTAAGAACGGGTGAAATCCACTCTTGTCTAAATATGTTCGATATGATAAAGAGAAACATTCATACATATTAGAAGTATAATTTAGCGCGCTAATAATGAGGTTTTACTGTAATGAATCTACATATTACTAACACACCAGATTCAGATGAAGAAGAATTTGTAATAGCAAGTCTATGGAAACACAATGAGCAGTATGATGCTGTTGATATTTCTCCTCTCTTTTTAAATTTCAAAGACGATGAGAATAATATTATCGCAGGGTTAATCTCCAGGACCTGGTGGGGAGCATTAGAAGTTCAATATCTTTGGGTAAGCGAGAAACATCGTAAAAGCGGTCTTGGCCGTCAACTCATGCAGGCGGCTGAAAAAGAAGCATTAAATCGTGGTTGCCATCTGGCTTACGTAGATACATTCGAGTTCCAGGCCAAAGGGTTCTACGAAAAACTGGGATACAAAGAATACGGAAACCTGCCGGGATATGCGCACAAACATACTCGACATTACTTAGCTAAATTGATCCGTTGAATTAATTCTGGCCTATTAGGGAGGGCAGGATGCCATCATCACAAAAAAACATGACTGATTATATTCGTAATCTGATTATTATGATGGAGTGTTTAAATGAACCTTGGGGTATTAAAGACTTATCATCACGCCATGTTTACATGAACAAAGCCGCTTACCTTTATACCAGTACACCAACGCGTTTTGATATTGAGGGACGACTAGATGATGAATTTCCTGCCAGTTGGGCAGAACTCTCTGACGATTTAAAAAAGCATGACAGGTTGACAGAAAATAGTGAGCAGAGAGTCACTGTCATCGAAACACACTATTGGTATGGGAAGAAAACACTGACACCCTTCGTTAGCGAAAAGATCCCCATCTTTGATGAAAATAAGCGTTGCATTGGGACGATGTGGAATGCCATTCCTCTGGATACGCGCTCTCCGCTCATCTATATAGACCAAAAGAAACCGACCACGCTACAAACAGAATTAACAACCAGTATTTTCACTCAATCAGAACTGGATATTATATTTCTGCTATTGCAGCGTTTATCAAATAAAGAAATTGCCAGAAAGATGAACGTATCACCGAAAACAATAGAGAACAGAATATATAATATGTATCAAAAAGCAGAAGCACATTCTTTACCTCAATTTGAGGAATTTTGTCGCCATCTTGGAATCGATGGTTATATTCCTAACTCTCTCATAGAGAAAGGCATTCAATTTATATAAGAGAACATATTGATATGGAAAAAATAGATGATTATCCCGTCAGCCGCGTCCCGCTGAGTGTTCGGTTGCCTTTTTTAAATGTGGCATTAGTCCACATCGGCATGTTAACCGCGCTAGATCAGTTTATGTTAGGTGCGGTGCTCGGCCATTCCATGACGCTAAGCCAGGCATTTGTCGCCATCTTTATTGGCAGCGCCATTTTTGGCGTGGTGACGGTGGGTCTGGGCTACGCGGGGATGAAAGAAGGCATGTCGGGCAGCCTGCTCGCACGCTGGTGTGGCTTTGGCCGCATTGGTTCCGTCCTGATTGGCCTGGTTATCGCCGTTAGCCTCATCGGCTGGTTCGGTGTCCAGAACGCCGTATTCGCCAAAGCGCTCAATTTTGCGATGGCGGATAAACTCAGCTTTGGCTGGTCTGCCTCCCTATCGGGTATTGCGCTGACGCTGCTGGTTGCCTTTGGTTTCAGGGCACTACGTTTCACAGCCAAAATCGCCGTACCGATGTTTGTTATCGTCGTCGGCTATATCTCAATCATGACGCTCTCCGGCCACAATATTGCCGAGCTGATCGCTTCTGCGCCTAACGGTGCGGCAATTTCCATTAGCGCCGGTGCGACAATGGTCGTAGGCGGCTGCATCGTCGCCAGTTTAATTACCCCAGATATGACGCGCTATTCCCAAACAGGAAAACACGTTTTCTGGATGACGATGTTGTCGATTATCGTCGGGGAATTCATTGTGAATGGCCTCGCCATCATTATTGCCCGCGCGCTCAATACCGCAGACGTTGTAACAATCATGTCTCAGGCTGCTGGTGGTATCGGGCTGATTGCCGTTATATTTTCGACACTGAGAGTAAACGATATCAACCTTTACTCTTCCTCATTGGGAATCGCCAATGCTATAGAAGGCGTCACGGGGAAAAAATTACGCTATGTCTCGATCACGCTGGTGATTGGCCTCATCGGCACAGCGCTTTCCGTCGCCGGTATTTTGGATCGCTTTATCGATTTCCTGACATTATTAGGCGTGCTATTCCCCCCCATTATCGGCGTGATGCTGGTTGACTATTATATTTTACGCACTCACAGGGCGCTGCTCGATGCCAGCCGTGCCGAAGGCCAATTACCTGACAGCGCACAAACACCTCTGATTGGTTGGCCTGCTATTATTGCCAGCATTGTCGGTGCCATCGTTGGATTAGCCTTCGAGTGGGGCATACCGGCATTTAATTCGTTACTGGCAGCCAGTTTGCTTTATTGGCTAATAAAGTATTACACCAATAGCCATGTGTATTTTAGGAAACTCGAACATAACCAAAACGTAAAATGAAACAGGTAACAAGACAAAATTAATCTATATCGGCCTCTTCTTACAGAGGCCGATATATTTTTTACTTAAGAAAAATAGATCCTAAATAATTCTAATTACATGCAGGCGGCGACGCAGTGAATCCACAGAGCTTACATCAGTAAGTGACTGAGGTGAGAGAGAAAAGCCAACGTACAGATAACTTGAAATATGACGGATATAGGCCATGATGGCCTTGGTATGGGCCTTATCTATCAACGGAAATATCCTTCCGTAAAATAATAAAACTGTGATGGTTTCGATCGTGGTCGTTTTTATCGTTCAACCTACGGCAGCTAAAGTGTAATACAGCCCAACCAGAATAACACTGGCCGTCTGCTGAGAACCACGACGCTTGAGCCAGGTGTTGGTGCCAGTACCAATCTCCTCCACTTCTCTGTCCCGTTCGATCAGGCTTCGCAGCAGGTGCGGCTACAACAGCGTCCGGCGGTTCCCAGACAGTGGCGCGATGCAAATCACCGTCAAATTCCGTGGCATAGTACAGAGCAGATCAGCCATTACCCGCTTCCCTGGGCTAAAAAACGATCCGGCAACCATGCCGATCCCATAAAAAAGCAGGCCACCATTATAATAGCGGCCTGCTTCATGCATAGCACAGATTCTTAGAACAGTGCGCCGGGCGGAACGTCTTTATAAGTATTCAGGTAAGCCGCCAACATTTTTTTAAAGAAATTACGCACTTTTTTCACCTTGTTTTACCTAGCTCGTTATTCTGATGACGCGATGGAGTTGCTCTTGCCTTACTTGGCAGTGGACTGCCTTATGGTGGTGAATTGTACAACTCCTGTTGTTCAAAAGCTAATTTTTTGTGACATCTATCACACAATTAAATTCACCGCGGCTTTCACTCAGTTCACCTTCTCCCCATGCTGATTTTCTTTTGTTGCGAATCACTACCCTCAGTGACCACTACGCCGCTGGCTATGCTATGCTCATGATGAAAGGCGAAATTTTAGTCACTGCCCGTTATTAATTGAGCACCATTCACTGTCGGTTAGCACACTTTTTTTTGCGCGCAGTCACCACGGTTTCGCCATTGGTTATTCGCTGATGAAGGCCTATTCCGCCCCCCATGGAAATCTGGAAACTTAACCTCTTCTCTGCCTGGCTGGGATGCTTTTTCACCGGGCTGGCGATGAGCCAGATATTACCCTTTCTGCCGCTGTACATTGAGCAGCTTGGCGTTCACTCGCACGAATCGCGGAGCCTGTGGTCCGGCTTAATTTTCAGTTCGTCTTTTCTCGTCTCTGCCGCCGTTGCGCCACTGTGGGGAAGCCTCGCCGACCGTAAAGGCCGCAAACTTATGCTGCTGCGCGCCGCGCTTAGCATGGCGATCGTGATGTCGTTACAAGGGCTAGCGACCAACGTGTGGCACCTGTTCATCCTGCGCACGCTTATGGGGCTGACCTCCGGGTATATTCCCAATGCGATGGCGCTAATCGCGTCGCAGGTTCCGCGTGAAAAAAGCGGCTGGGCATTGGGTATGCTATCGACCGGGCAGATCGTCGGAGTCATTCTCGGCCCCTTATTCGGCGGCTTTATGGCCGATTATATCGGGCTACGTATCGTCTTTTTCATCACCGGCGGTATGCTGTTTACCAGCTTCCTGATTACGCTTTTCGCGATTAAAGAGAGCATGGTTAAGGTCACCAAAGAGAACCGGCTCAGCGGGAAAGCCGTCTTTGCTTCTCTGCCGTACCCGGCACTCATTATCTGTCTGTTTATTACGACGATGATGATCCAGATGGCGAACGGTTCCATCAGCCCCATCCTCACCCTGTTCATCCGCGATCTGACGCCCGGCACGGACAACATTGCTTTTATCAGTGGCGTGATTGCCGCTATCCCCGGCGTGTCTGCCCTGCTATCCGCACCGCGCCTGGGTCGTTTAGGTGACCGGATAGGCGCTCATCGCGTCCTGATCGCCGCACTGGCGCTCAGCGTGCTGCTGTTTCTGGTCATGGCGACAGTAAAAAGCCCCACGCAGCTCGGTATCCTCCGCTTTATGCTGGGTTTTGCCGATGGCGCACTGATGCCAACCGTGCAGGCGCTGTTGGTCAAATACAGCAGCCAGCAGGTGACAGGCCGTATCTTCGGCTATAACCAGTCATTCATGTATCTGGGCAATGTACTGGGGCCGCTGGTCGGTTCCGGTGTGTCCGCCATGATGGGATTCCGCTGGGTGTTCGTCATCACCGCCTTTCTGGTGCTGTGCAACACGCTACAGCTCTTTTTCGCTTTCAGGAAACTTCCCACCTTCAGGAAACCACCGGGAAAAGCATAACTATCAGGCCCGCGGCTCCCCGCTGGCCATACATTTTTCGCCGTTATCCCCCCACCACCTGTGTCTCTCCCTTTTTTGGCTATTCCCCTTTGGTTGTTAGAAAATGATACATAAACATCAAAAAAACTTATTTTTGGCAAAAAATCACCATCAATTCGCATAAATATGAAAAATTAATCACATAAATGTAAAAAAACTTAAACAAACCCTACCTATATTGGCTGCTTTGTTTCGGCGCCACGCGGATTGCCCTGTTCAGACATTCAGACATTCGCGCCTGTAGGGAAGTGAGTAATGAGAAACTGGAACGAACCCAAGAAGCAAAAAGCCCACATCGATTTAGTTCCGATGATCGATGTGATGATGTTCCTGCTGGTCTTTTTTGTGCTGATCAGCATGAACGTTATTCCTGCGCTGGGCCTGAAAACCCAGCTCCCGGCCGCTGGCAGCGCGCAGCAACTCAAGCCGCAGAAAAAAGCGATCATCACGCTTGGTGCACAGGATCATCTGGAGCTGGACGGACAGCCGATGACGCTAAGCGATCTTGTTACGACGCTGCAACAGCAGCAAGACCAGCAAACCACCATCATTATCAACAGCGATAAAAGCGTCGAGGTTGAGCGACTGGTGACCGTCATGGATACCCTGCGTCAGGGTGGGTTCTCGTCCATTTCTATCGCTACCCGGAAATCGTGACATGTATCTGCTCTATCGCTCACGCCACGCCATCAGTTGGTTGCCGTTGCCGGTCTTTGCTACCTGTCTGTTCTTCGCCAGCCAACAGCCGCCGCTGAAAGTTCAGCAGCAATACGACGAAACGGTCATGGCGCTCACACTGGCTGAACCGGAACCGATTCCCCAGCCCGAGCCGCGCCCTGAGCCGGAACCCGAACCGATGCCAGAACCCGAGCCGATTCCGGTTAATGTGCCCGATCCAATCATAGAGGCACCGCCGGTTACGCCTCCGAAACCCGAAGTGAAGCCGAAACCCAAACCAGAGGTGAAGCCCAAAGCGGAAACCAAACCTAAACCGACACCCGCTCTGGCTAAACCGACTGCGCCACGCCCGGAAGCTCCGGTCAAGCGTCCGGCACCGGCTGCGCCTTCCGCGCCACCGGTGAATGTCGCCACACTGGAAACTAGCTATGCGCAGGCGCTGCGTGCGCAGCTTGAGCAAACTAAACGCTACCCGACTGGACGTCAGGCGTCACTCGAACGCCCCGAAGGTCGCGTTGAAGTCTGGCTGGAAGTCGATCGCACAGGACGCGTTATCGATTCAGGAATCAGTAGCAAAGCACGCAGCATGCTGCTGAACCGAGCGGCACAAGCCAGCTTGCAAAGCATCAAACAGGTTCGGGCCTTCCCTGCCGATGCCTTTGCAGGGCAAAGCACAAAACGCTTTTTAGCCACGTTCGATTATCAGGCGCAGTAGCGTTTCGCACCTGAACAAGAAAGTGAATCAGCAAAAATAACGTCAACAATATGTTGGCAAATAACCTAATGATAATACTAGGATTATTAAATGAAATCGTTCAAACTTTCTGGGGTATGTTTGTCCGTCGTCGGCGCATTACTGGCGGGCGCCGCGCTGGCGGAGGACGCAACAGATGTCGGCACCATTAACGTACAAGGGCAACCGCTTGGCGCAGGATTAATGGTTCAGGAAGACAGCGCCAAATCGCGCTCGACCGTGACAAAAGACGCGCTGGATAAGATGCCCGCCGCAGGCAACGCCATTGATAAACTGAAATACACCGCCGGCCTGAACGTCAGTAGTAACGATGCCAGCGGCTTAAGCGGCGTCAGCTATACCATGCGAGGCATGAGTGCGGATCAGGTCGGTCTGTCATCAGATGGCATTCCCGTCAATGACTCCGGCGACTACGCGGTGTACCCGAACGGGATGGGCGACCCAGAAAACCTGGAGCAGATCTTTGTCACTCAAGGCTCGTCAGAAATGGACGGCCCGCACATCGGTGCCAGCGGCGGCAACATCGGGCTGGTTTCCCACCGTCCGGCAAAAGAGTTTGGCGGATTCGTTAAGCAAACATTCGGCAGCAACAACCTCAGCAAGACGTTCGCACGTCTGGAAACCGGTAAACACAACGGCTTCAGCAGTTGGCTCTCCTATTCGTATACCGATTCCGACAAATGGCGTGGCGCAGGGTATTCCCGTGCCGATAAAGTTGAGTGGAACGGCCTGTATGAACATGAAAACGGCCACAGTAGCAGCCTGATTGTGAAATACAATCAGCAAGATACCATCAACTACTCGACGCTGAGCAAGCGGCAGTTCGAGCAGAATGGGCGCAAGATGGATTACGCCACGACGCCGGTTTACAACAACCGTGGACAAATTTCCCAATACTACAAACTCAACCGCAATAACTTTGAAACGCTGAATGTCACATTCACCCAGAAATTACAGCTACGCGATAATCTGGCGCTGACGTTACAGCCCTACTATTTCTCGACGAACGGCGGCAGCTTTGGCAGCGGAAACGCCAGCGTGTTATCCGCCACGTCGGACCGCGCAGGTAACTACGATCTCAGCAACCTGACCTCCAACACCTATTATCGCCCGTCGTGGACGGAAACCTGGCGACCGGGCATCACGACCAAGCTGAAGTGGGATATTAGCGACGAACATAGTCTGGATATCGGTTACTGGTTCGAGCGTGCCCGTCAGCGTCAAACGCAGCCGTTCATTCCGATTAAGAGTGACGGCACCCCAGCTAACATCTCTGGCAAACCCGGCGATGCGGATCAGATCACCGACGCTAACGGGAACGTGGTTCAAGGCCGTAACCAGTTTACCGTCACGCCAGCCCATAAAATCTGGGTTCAGGACACCTGGTTCTTCTCACCGGAATGGACGTTCACTGGTGCTCTGGCCTATCAGCACGTCGAACGTGATGGCACTAACTTCGGCAGCTTATATAGCGTCGCAGAGAAAAAGAACAAGAAATACCATGAGTTCCTGCCTAGCTTTAACGCAGCCTACCGCATCAATACCGAAAATCAGGTGTTCTATAACATCACGCGCAACATGCGTACCCCGCCCAACTACGTCTTGTACAACGTTGGCGACTCTATCAATACCAAACCGGAGCTGAGCTGGAATCAGGAACTCGGCTGGCGCTTCCAGGATGAAGACATGCTGCTGAGCGCCTCACTGTTCTTTATCCGCTTTACCAACCGTCAGATCTCCAGCCGTAACGCTGATGGCGATTACGAAATGATCAACGCCGGGAAGATGGAAAATAAAGGATTGGAACTGGAGTGGAGCGGTAAACTGCCACATAACTTCAACTACTTCGCCGCCTATACCTATACCGACACTGAGCAGAAAAACAATCTCGCCACCGGCGGTAGCCAGCTCCCCACCGCGGGCAAGCAGGTCGCCAACGCGCCGAAAAATATGCTCAACCTTGGACTGGGCTATGACGATGGCCTCTACTACGCCGGCGTAAATAGCCGCTATGTCGGTTCGTTCTACGGCGACATGACCAATGACGAGAAGATCGGTGGGCGTACCGTTTTCGATCTCAGTGCCGGTGTCTATCTGCCAGTGGATAAAAAGATCGTGAAAAGCGCCACCTTACGCGTTGGCGTCAGCAACCTGTTCGACAAAGCGTATCTCGACTCCGCGCGCTCAGTGAGCTTCAACTCACGATCGTATAACGGCGTATCGGCAGGCACACCATTTTACAACGTCGGGGAAGAACGTACCTTCAGTGCCTCACTGGAAGCCACGTTCTAATCCGTTAACGTAATACGCCAGCGCGCTTTCCCGCGCTGGCGCTAATCACAAGCAACACCCCACAAGGCAACAGAAGGATCAGGCCATGAACGCCGATATGCTGCACGAGATTATTTTCTACATCATGTACGCCTCACTGGTTATCGCCCTGATGATCATCATCGAACGCAGTCTCTATTTTTCCTATACGCGTAGGCAGGCCAAACGTCTGGAGCGCGCCCTGACGGCGGAAATCCGCCACATTCACGATCTGCCGGATGCTCTGACCCAGCGCCCCAGCCTGCCCATAGCAGTCGTTACGCCCGTGCTGGCGCAGTCACATCAGGCAGAAAACCGTGATGCGCTTAACGACCTGATCGACACACAATATCTACAAAGTAAGCCGCAGTTGTCGCGCGGACTATGGGTTCTGGAGACGGTTGTCACCGCGGCACCGTTATTGGGGCTGCTCGGCACTATCATGGGGATCATCGAAACCTTCAAAGCGCTGTCCGCGGCGGGAATCTCCGACCCGAGCCAAGTTTCTGCTGGAATGGGAACGGCGCTGTACGCCACAGGGCTGGGCATCGCCATCGCGTTGGTTTGCCTGCTAGGGAACAATTTCCTGCAAAGCCGCATGGAACACATCAATGAAATGCTGAAAGTCCTGCTGATTCGCGCCGGAATGCCGCATACTCGCCAACAGAAAGCGGGCCCTGCGGTAAACGCCATGACAGACAGTGCCATGACAGAAAAAGCGATGGCGGAGAAGCGCTATGCTTAAGCGTGGTGGTTTCATCAATCCGGGGCAACGCTGGAAGCATTGCATCAACAGGCTGCTGACAGGAGGCGTATTGTTTATTGTAAGTGCGTCAGCCCATGCCGACGCCAGCGCTAGTGGCTATCGCATTCCCGGCTATGAATTAGTCTATGACGCCCCGGTTGAAACCACGCTGATCGCCCCTGATTTACGACCCAGCGATGCGGTGTGGATATCGCTGTTTGATAACGCCCGGCACACCATAGAATTGGGCCAATTCTATGTCGCGAATCAGGCTGGAACACGCTTTGATAACGTCTTGCAGCATCTGCGTGCCGCCGGAGAGCGCGGCGTGCGAATCCGACTGCTGCTCGAGGAAAAAGGGCTAAAAATCTCTACTCAGGACACATTGGAACAACTCAAAGCGATTCCGAATCTGGAGCTGCGCGTGATCCCCTTTGAACGCCTGAGCGGCGGTATCGTTCATGCCAAATACCTGCTGGTTGATGGTAAACAGGCCTACATGGGCAGCCAGAATCTTGACTGGCGGGCGCTGGAACACATTCACGAAACGGGGTTATTGATCGACGATCCGCACGTAGTGAAGCAAATTAGCGCAATTTTCGAACAAGACTGGCAGGCACAAGCGCGGCTGGCTCGCGATGAAACTGTGCCGCCGCTGCCCGCGGCAACGCAACCTATTGACCGTTCGGGCAACTATCTGGTTGCCAGCCCCAAAGCGTTCAACCCTGCTGGCGTAATAGATTCCGAAGAAGAGCTTCCCCGCTTGCTGGCTGAAGCGCAGCAACAGGTGCGCATTCAGGTGATGGATTACGTTCCACTCTCCTACGGCCCGGATAAAACGCGCCCGTATTACGCGGTTATCGATAACGCGATTCGCGCTGCCGCCGCACGTGGCATCCAGATCGAGCTGATGGTGTCCGAATGGAGCACCAAAATGCCGAATATCGCCTACCTGAAAAGCCTGGCAGTGCTGCCCAACATCCAAATCAAAACGGTGTCGATACCGCAAGCCAGCAGCGGCTTCATCCCGTTTGCCCGCGTGATCCACAGTAAGATCATGACCATCGACGGCCAAAAAGCCTGGATTGGCACCAGCAACTGGAGCGGTGGCTATCTGGATAACTCGCGCAATCTGGAGATGGTGATTCAGAACCCGGCGATGGCACAGCGGGTAGACAGGCTCTATACACAACTGTGGAACAGCGCCTATGCACATCCTCTGCGCATTGATTATGACTACCCACAGCCCGATCCGAGTGGCATGAAAGAAAAAGAGAAAGAGCAGGAAAACACCGCGTCATCCACGACAGATGGCGCGGCCAACACATCGTTGTCATCACCAAAATAACATTTGATGGGGAATAACATGAAACACACGTTGTTAGCACTGCTGGTTGCCGGATTTTTGCCGTTCAGCGTTCAGGCCGCAGGAGAAAATGTGACGCGCTATGTCGTCACCTTCCCGGCCAGCGAACGTGTCGCCTATCAGGGCAAATTCGCCCAGAACTTCCCCAATGGTCTGCCTGTTGGCATTGGTTCCGGCCTCTATTTCACCGGTAAACAAGGTGACGACCTGATATTCACCACGGTCACCGATCGCGGCCCGAATGCCGATGCACCGCTGGTCGGCGAGAAAGAGGCCAAGATCTTCGCCAGCCCTGACTACGCGCCGTTGATGATGGATATTCGGGTTAGCGCAAAAGCCGCCGAGGCGATCAACCCTCGAGCGCTGCACGATGCCGAGGGCAATATCACCGGCCTGCCGCTGCCTGCGGACGTTATCGGCACGACCAACGAAGTGGCGCTGAACGACGCGTTGCAACCGCTCAGCACCAGCCAGCGCGGACTGGACACCGAAGGAATCACCCCGGATGGCAACGGGGGTTTCTGGCTGTGTGACGAATATGGTCCGTTCCTGATTCACGTTGATGCTAGTGGGAAGATCCTGCAAAAATTCGGCCCGACGCCTGCGGGTAATGAGCACTCGGTTGCCAGCAGCTTACCGAATATTATCAAGTGGCGTCAGCCTAATCGAGGTTTTGAAGGGCTGACACGCCTGCCGGACGGCACGATTGTCATGGCCGTGCAAAGTACGCTGGATATCGACGGCAAAAGCAAAAACAAAGCGCAATTTACGCGTTTGGTGATGTTTAACCCAGAAACCAAAACCAGTCGTATGGTGGGCTACCCCATCAACATCGACAGCTATAAGAAAGCGAAGGATGCCAAGATCGGCGATATCATGGCGCTGGATAATCAACACATTCTGCTGGTTGAACAGGGAGCGGATAAAGATAAACAGATGCAGAACCGCATCTATCTGGTCGATCTCAGCAAAGCGAGCGACCTGACGCCGTTCGATACCGACGGCAAATCGCCGGAATTTGACGATCTCGCCCAGTTGGAAAAACGCGGCATTACGCTGGCGCACAAACAGGAGTTGGTTGATCTGCGTAAGCTCGGCTGGCAGCAGGAGAAAGTGGAAGGTCTGGCGCTGGTCGATAAGCAAACGCTGGCCGTTATTAACGACAACGACTTTGGCCTGCAATCCGTGCTGCAATCGCCGGTGAAAGCCAAAGACAAAGCGGACGACTATCAGGTGACTGCAGATGGCAAACTCACGCGGGATGGCAAGGCGGTTGACACAACATTGGCAATCAAACCGTTACAGAAGCCAGAGGCCGACAACGAATTGTGGGTCATTCATCTGGCACAACCGCTGAAGTAGAATTGATAGCATCACGTTTCCCACGTCAGCGGACAGTTGGCAGTCTGCGTCAAAAGCTAATGGAAACTGTCATCAAGACTGAGAAACTCACGTATCTGATCATTCTGCGCAGTCAGTTCCAGACAGCGTATGTGTGAGCAGTTGTTCATCCCTCATCATTTCTACCGCCCGTGCATAATGGCGCATTCCAGCGCCTGACAGATAAATGGGCATCCGCCACGCGCGTCATGCTGAGAATGGGAAGCACAGAGCAAGGCATCATCGGCATGTGCTTCCCCCAGTGGGGTTATGATTCACAACATATCTGATGCCGTCACGCGGCGGCTGTCGGCCAGACAGTACATTAGTGAGGAAGGAATACGGAACAGGTTCTCGTTGCGATTTGCGTCTGTTGAACAGAGAAAGCGCCCTACCGAGCGGATTCGCTGTAGTCTTGCAAAAAATCCAGAAATAGCCGCACCATGGGAATGTTCACGCTGCGCTTCAGATAGCTAATCGCGAAGGTTCTCTTCAGTTGCTCTTCCAGCGGAATAACCGCGACGTCGTAAGCGATCAGGCTTTTGGCGACAGACGAACAGAGGAAGACCACGCCGGACAGATTGACCACCAGATCCATAATGATGTCCATATTGCTGCATTCGCGGAAGTTGCTGGGCTTAATGCCCTGTCGGGTGAAGGATTCGGAAACGGCGGCATACTCCCCCGTCCCTTTTTGCGGCGCGATCAGCTTTTCTTTTACCAGTTGCGACAAGTTTAGCGTCTTATTGCCCGCAAGTGGATGCGACGTCGCCATCACAGCTACAATGTCATCGATCTGGCAAATGGTGTGATGAAACAACGTATCGTTCAGGTATTCATCAAAAGGCGTTGAGAAAGACAGGTGGATCTCGCCATTGCGTACCCTTTCCAGTAAATCGGTGCTGACACCGTCAATGAAAGAGATATCGATATTAGAATAGGCTCTCTGAAACAGGTTAAACACATTGTAGTACGCCAGACGATTGAAAATCGGGATTACGCCAACCAGCAACGCGCCATCCGTGCTTTCCTCATAGCTGCTGACGAACTGCTCCAGCTCATAATATTCCTTAATCATGCCCTGAATTTTGTCAGCAAATACCTTCCCGAATGGCGTCAGAGAAAACTGTCGCGTGGTTCGGTTAATCAGCTTCCTTTCCGTTTCAAACTCCAGCCGTGCGATTTCCTGTGACAAAAACGCCTGAGAGATATTCAGCGCTTTCGCCGCTTTCGTGAAACTCCCTACCCGGATGAGCTCCTGATAATAAATCACACGTTTTATACTGAGCATTGTTTTATATTACGCATCAATGGATGCTCCCCATAACCACCCATAATAACAATTATAGGGATTTGTAAACAATCAATTGTGATTAGATGCACATTTAATTAATGAGAAGTAGCATTAATAGTAGATTTAGCCAATTTATTATCAATAAGAAAATAATCCCATAAGAATCTCTGTTAATTTTAACAACTATTTTTAGCATTCATTTTACAAATGCAATATTGTTAATCACACCCCAAACTTATTTACAAACCCCCAACAAAAGGACGTAACTATGCATTATACGAAAAAAACAAAAATAGCATTAGCATCACTGACGATGATGAGTTCCGCAGCAATAAACGCCGCGCAGAATCAGCATGAGATCACCGTAGAACAGGAAACGACGTCAGTGAAATTAATCTCGGACGTGGTGTATTCTCAGGTCTCCATACGTGGTTATCCTAACGTCGCATTAAAAATGGATATTCTTCAACCTGAAGCGAAAACAGCGCTTCCTGTTGTAGTATTTATTACCGGCGGCGGCTTCATTAACGCCAATAAAGATAATTATTTGCAACAGCGTATTAACATTGCTGAGGCCGGTTATGTTGTTGCCAGTATGGAATATCGTGTGGCACCTACCGTTCTTTTTCCCGCGCCGCTGGAAGATGTGAAATCCGCCATCCGCTATCTGCGCGCTAATGCGAAAAAGTTCGGTATTGATGGACAGCATGCCGCCGTGTTCGGTGCCTCTGCCGGCGGCTATCTTGCAGCGTTTGCTGGCGCAACAACTGGTTCAAAAGCCTACGATAAAGGCGAGCATCTCGACCAAAGCAGCGATGTTCAAGCGGTGATCGACTTTTATGGGCTATCCGACCTCACGCTGGTGGGTGAAGGTTTTCATGATGATGTTGTTCAGAAACATGCCTCGCCTTCCGCCACAGAAGCTATCTGGGTCAACGGCACGTCGGTATTTAATGAAGGCGGTGCCATTACCCGCTACCCCGATAAAGCCGCCGCCGCCAACCCGATTAACTTTATCAACAGCGCGACACCGCCGTTCCTGATTATGCACGGTACGAACGATACCGTGGTTTCCCCACGCCAGACCGAGAGACTGCATCAGGCGCTGACAGAGAAAAATATCGACTCGACCTACTACCGCATCAAAGGAGCAGAGCACGGTGGACCACATTGGCTGCAACCGGACATCATGAAAATTACCGTACGCTTTCTTGATAAACACCTAAAACCTTAATGCCAGTTTGCGGTTTTTAGTCTATTTCCCTTATTGTTTTTGTTACATAAACGTTAGTGCTAAATACGCACTAACGTTTTTTATGCCGCGCCATCTCTGGCCTCCCCCCTTACAGGCTATTGTTAACGCAACGTTAACCCCCCTAAATTTTTTACAAGAAAAATCATTATCCATTTTCCCTTCCTGCATTTTCCACATAAAAAACCGATAACATGACACACATCAATTATTCATTTTTATCACAAAAATAAAAACAGCAACCTGCATCAATATAATAGAAAAACAATTTCTTAAACGAACAAGAAAAGTCAAATAGCACTTATAACAAATCGATATTTGTTATATACCAATCTACAAAAAAACAATTGTGACCCATCGCACACTTAACCGTCCCCCCCCATGCTCCAATAAACTCACAACAAAAATTCGGCCTATTTATCCTCACCATCATCATGGTCGGCCCTGTTTTCTATTAGCATCACACTGCGAAATATTAACGTGATGATGACGTTAATCATGTCTCTACACGAAGGCATTCGCGCGGTTATCACCTCAATGTGAAGATTTATGATATGGAAGAATTATCTCGCCGTCGTTTTATTGCCTATATGGGAAGTGCGATTGCCGTTAGTGGAAATATCGGTCTCGCACAGGCGAAAAACGAACCCGAAAAAGTGCAGAACCAATTAGCCGTTAAATATGGCTTATTGCATAACGAAATGCGCTGTATTGGCTGTAAAGCCTGTATCAAGGCCTGCAAAGCGACCAATAACGTCCCTGATGGCGTAACCCGACTGGATATATTGCAAACCGTCGATATTCCTGCCGTCGAGAAAACGCGTGCCATCAAGCAATTTTTCCGTCAGTCCTGCCAGCACTGCGAGAACCCGCCCTGCGTCGCCGTCTGCCCGACAGGCGCCTCTTTCAAAGATGCGCTCACCGGGATTGTCGACGTCAACGATAAACGCTGCGTGGGTTGCCGTTATTGTATTGCCGCGTGTCCTTACCATGTGCGTTTCATCAATCCGGTCACGAAGACGGCAGACAAATGTAATTTCTGTCGGGAAACCAATCTGGCAGCAGGGAAACAGCCTGCCTGCGTCGAAATCTGCCCCACCAAAGCGTTGGTGTTTGGCGATCTCAACGATCCTGAAAGCACTATTTCCAAGATGATCGAGAGCAACGCGACCTACCGCTCCAAGGTCTATCTCGGCACGGAACCTCAACTCTATCGTATGCCAGGAAAACGAGGAGTCATCAACAATGCATAACGCCTTCACGTTCGACACGCTGGTATGGGACTGGCCCATCGCCGTTTACCTGCTCTTGGTCGGTATTTCGGCGGGGATGGTGACGATCTCAATGCTGCTCAAACACGCTGTGCCTGCCGAATACCACGGCGGTAACCGCGTCATCAAAGCCACGGCGATCGTGGCACCGCTCGCGGTGATCCTCGGGCTGGTGATTCTGATTTTCCACCTGACCAAACCCTTTACCTTTTGGTATTTGATGGTCTTTTACAACCCGACGTCCATCATGTCACTTGGCGTGATGCTCTTTCAGGTGTACTTCATCGTGATGCTGCTATGGCTCATCACGCTCTATCATGACGTCTGGCTGGCTCATCTTGAGAGCGTCTGGCTCCGACCCGCGCTGGCTGCACAGGCGCGTAAACTGACGGCGATGATCGCCAACAAGACCGCGATGATTGAAAATCTGCTACTGGCGCTGGCGATCCTGCTCGGCTGCTATACCGGTTTTCTGCTGTCCGCGCTGAAATCCTTTCCACTGCTGAATAATCCCGTCCTGCCGGTCCTGTTTTTGGTATCCGGCACCACCTCAGGCATTGCCGTCATGCTGCTGGCCAGCGCTTGGGGACGCAATAGCTCAGGGAATTCACGCTCCCTACATTTCATCCATCGCGTGGAAACCCCAGTGGTATACGCCGAGCTATTCCTACTGTTCGCGTTCTTTATCGGGCTGCTGCTCGGCGGAGGACAAAAAGTGGTCGCCGCACAGACCGCGCTCTCGGGCTTTTGGGGCGGCATATTCTGGATTGGCGTTATCGGTATCGGTATTGTGATCCCATCGATTACGAATCGAGTACGCAAACCTTCTGCCCATTCCGGCAAAGGTCAGATGGTGACGTTAGCCATCATGAGTCTGCTCGGCGTGTTCCTGTTACGGTTGTTCGTGCTTTATGCCGGACAAATGACGGTGGCCTAAATGAATACATCATGGGTCATGTTCTGGATTGCTTCTGTCACTTTTTTCATGCAATCCCTAGATACCACCATGGTGTATGTCGCTATCCCCGCCATCGCGCAATCGCTACACCAGCCGGTATTGCATATGGAGGCGATCGTTGTCTCCTACATTGTCACGGTCGTCGCGTTTACGCCAGCCAACAGCTGGTTGGCAGAACGATTAGGGGAAAGAAAAACCTACCAGATCGCGGTCGCTATTTTCACGCTCGGTTCGCTGTTGTGTATGACCGCAACCACGCTCGGCAGCTTAAGCGTTTTTCGTTTTATTCAGGGCATTGGCGGCGCACTCATGCTGCCCATCATCAGAACCGTACTATTACGCACCACGCCATCGTGTCTGAAATTGCGCTTCCTGAATCGGGTAACCTTACTGGGGTTATTCGGCACGCTGATCGGCCCCGTTTTTGGCAATATTCTGGTGAGCCTTCTGTCGTGGCAGGCTATCTTTCTCGTGAACATTCCGTTGGCCTTACTCTGCTTTTTTCTGGCAGTCCACATTATTCCAGCCGCACCACGACAAGAAACACCACGCACAGGCGCCTATGAATTAGCTTTTCCCATTTTGATGTTATTTCTCATGGCGTTCCTGTTAACCACCGCCACGAAAAATATCGTTCCAACGTTCGTCATACTGTTCCTGTCTTGCAGCACGCTAGGCTTGGTTTTCCTTTATTATCGACAGCATCTCATTGCTGAAACGGCATTATTCCCCCGTGCGCTGTTTGGCATCAGAACCTTTTCTGTCGGCATGATGGGTGGCATCGCAACACGAACGCTGCTGGCATCAACGCCCGTCGTGCTCTCCCTCATGCTGCAAACGACGCAAGCCTGTACTCCCGCAGAAACCAGCCTGATTTTGCTGCTCTTTTCCAGCGGAGCGCTGCTGTCAAAATTGCTGTTCGAGCCGCTGGTCAAACGTATTGGCTATCGGCGGCTGTTGATGCTGACAACCGGCGTCACATCACTCTGCATCCTTGCCTTGAGTGCCGCAGTGCAAGAGAAGTCGATGCTCCTCATCGGCGTTATCGCGATGATAGTCGGCGTACTCATTTCACTCTTATATTCAGCAGAAAGTACGCTGGCTTTCAGTAATCTGAATAACAGCACGTATCACAGCGGTAATAATCTGCTGACCATTAGCCAGTTGCTTTCCGTCATGCTCAGTATGACGCTGACATTTCCGCTATTACGTTTTCTTTCTCAGTTTGAACGCCTCTTAGACCTTAACCCTTTCAGCCTGCTGTTTTTATTACTCGGTATTGGTTTACCGATTTGCTGCCTGATATTCAGGCCCCTCAATCACGACGACGGTTATCACTTTATTCATGGGAGATAGCTTTATTTATGGGAAATAACGTGGCTATTCACCGTATTTACTCAAAAACGACGGGAACTATTGATATGAAAATCTGCTCAGGAATCCTTCCATTCTGCCTGTTATTCGCCGTGGGAACCGCGGTTGCACAAGAAGGGAGCTTTAAAGCCGGGACCTATTCCGCCGCCAGACAGGGTATCGGCGGCGATGTCACCGTCACGCTCGATATCGATGCGCAGGGAAAAGTCCTCAAATCGACCATTGATGCGCCGGAAGAAACACCGGAAGTCGGGGGAGAAGCCGCACAGGAGCTCGCGAAAGCCATGACCGAAAAGCAGAGCATACAGGTTGATGGCGTGTCCGGTGCCACGATGACCAGCGGCGCGGTACAAGAAGCCGCGGAAGACGCGTACGCACAGGCGAAGGCGAAGTAATACCGCCGGGTTGTGAGCATAGTCATAACACTAAGGAAAACATCATGAAACGCTTCAGAAAAAGTGTACTCGCGACGCTCTGTCTCTCAATGATGAGCTGGTCTGCTGCACAGGCGGCGGACACGGCAAAGCCGGAAATGCCGAAAAATGCCGATATCGTCATTATCGGCGCGGGGGCGGCAGGCACCTCGGCCACCATGGCCGCCGCAGAGAAAGGGGCGAAAATCGTCTTACTGGAAAAACAGCCAATTGTCGGCGGCACGGGTAACTTTGCCGAGGGCATCTTCGCCGCCAACAGCAGCATGCAGAAACGTCAGGGGATTGTGGTAACGCCGGATATGGCCTTTAAGACCATTATGGACTACAGCCACTGGATGGCGAACCCCTTCGTGGTGCGCGCCTTCGTAAACCGCTCTGCCGATACCATTGAGTGGGTGAAGTCGAAAGGCATCAAGTTTGAATACATCGGTCCCGGCGGCCCTGGCGGTATGCTGACCTGGCACGTGATCGACGGCCCCGGCCATGGCCGCCACCTGATTAAGACATTCCACGAGCAGTTTAAAAACATGGATGTCACCACGCTGGTGAAAACAGCGGGCAAAGATCTGGTCGTGAAAGACGGCAAAGTCACGGGCGTTATTGCACAAGATAGCGAAGGCAATACCTTCCAGATAGACGCGAAAGCCGTCATCATCGCGACGGGCGGCTATGCCAACAACAAAGAGATGCTGCAAAAATATGCCGCCTTCCCCGATACCATCATGGTGGGTAACGTCGGTAAAGACGGCGACGGCATTACTATGGCCTGGAAAGCGGGTGCCAAACCGGACGGCCTGGGCTTGCTGCAAGCCTATCGCCCTGGCCTGCCGGACTACGCGCCCAACTCTCATCTGCTGGCCGCCGCGCGTCAGCCTTATCTGTGGGTTGACCAACACGGTCGCCGCTTTACCGATGAATCCAACGTCATCATCTGGCCGCACTCCGGCAACGCGCTGTCAAAAGCGGGCGGCATCATGTACTCCATTTTCGACGAAACCTCCCGCAAGCATTATGTCGAAGACGGCATTGATGTGCCGATTGGCGAATGGGTGATCGCCAATACCAAGCTGACAAAATTTGATAGCGAATTTAGCAAGGAAAGCCAGAAAAATCGCGGTTTCGTCTTCAAATCCGCCACCATTGACGGGCTGGCGAAAGAGATGGGCGTCGAGGCAGGCGTGCTGAAGCAGACGCTGGAAGAAAACAATAAGTTTGCGGCGCAAAAGCGGGATGACATATTTAACAAAAACATGGATTACCTACGCCCGGTAAAAACCGGTCCATTCTATGCGGTAAGAATGCAGCCCGCCGCATTGGGTACATTAGGCGGCGTGAAAATTGACGAGAAAATGCAAGCGATCGATAAGTCCGGTGAAGCCATACCGGGTCTGTACGTCACTGGGAACGATGCTGCCGGCATGTATGGCGATACTTACGACCTGTTGTTAGGCGGCGGCACGTTTGGCTTTGCGCTCAATTCGGGTCGTATCGCGGCAGAAAGCGCCCTTGATTATATGAAGTTCAGCAAGAAATAAGCGCTCTCCTTAAGCCTAATGTCGATCGTTTGGCATCGAGATACGCGGGGCGACCACAGGGGAAGTATCCCTGTGGTTCCCCCTCATAACGGGCTTAAGTGAACAGCACTATTTCCCTATCCAGCTTTACGAAACGTCAGGTTAAAACGGCATTCGTCGGACATCCCTTCCGGCACGTTACCGCTTTTCAACGGCAGAATGCCGTGGAAATAGAGCCGTGATTCGCCGCCCCAAACCACCACATCGCCGTGCGTCAGCGCAACACGCTGCGCTTTATCACTGCGCGCCCTGCCGCCAAACAGGAATGTCGCACTAAGCCCCAGCGAGACGGACACAATCGGCCGGAGGAAATCCCGTTCGTTTTTATCCTGATGCAGAGACATGCGCGTACCGACATCATAGCGGTTGATGAGGCAAGCATCCGGTTCAAAATCAGCAAAACCGGCTTCGCTCGCCGCCTGCTGCGCCAGTCGGGAAAAAACGTCCGGCATAGCAGGCCACGCCTCTCCACTTAATGGATCCTGTGCGGTGTAACGATAGCCGCGTTCATCCGTCACCCAGCCAAGCGGCCCGCAGTTGCTCATCGCCACCGACATCACAAAGCCGCCCGGCGTCACCATCTTCCGCAGCGGCGCACGTGCGGTGACGGCTTTCAGCCCCGCAAGCAACGCCGGGGCGTCGTCACCGGCGCGACCACGCAGGATGACAGCACCCGGAGCCAGCGTTTCCGTCCAGCGACGCGGCACTTCATCAGCAAATAAATCAAAATTCACGATAGCGGTTCCCCTCGCGGATGCGTGCCCTGTTCTTTGTCCAACTGCTCTTTCACCAACAGCGCATGTTTACGCACAACGCCCCAGCGATAGCCTGACAGCGTACCGTCATGCCGGACCACGCGATGACAGGGAATGGCAACCGCCAGCCGGTTTGCCGCACAGGCACCCGCGACCGCACGCACGGCGGCCGGTGCGCCAATACGTTCAGCGACCTCACGATAGCTCTGCGTTTCTCCTGCGGGAATCGCCCGCAGCGCCTGCCAGACACGCTGCTGGAATGCCGTACCGCGAATATCCAGCGGCAGCGTCAGCCCGATAGACGGATCGTCGACAAATCCAACAACCTGCGCCATCCGTTGCTCAAACGCCGCATTGCCACCAATCAGCTGTGCGTTAGCAAACATCTCCTGAAGCGAGTTGAGCAGAGATTCAGGATCGTCTCCCAGCAGGATCGCGCAGATCCCTTTCTCGCTTTCCGCCACCAGCACCTCGCCGAGTGAGCAGCGGCCAACGGCAAAGTGAATCGTCATCCCTTTTCCTTTGTTCTTAAACACTGTTGGCGTCATCCCTAAATGCGCCCCTACTGCGGCATAAAAGCGCCCGCTGGCGTCATAGCCCGCCGCGGTAATTGCTGCGGTAACCGCCCCCTTTTCTGACAGTTGTTCACGTAGCTGCCGATGACGATGGGCGCTGGCATACTGTTTTGGCGTCAGGCCGGTGATGGTTTTGAACACGCGATGAAAATGAAACGCGCTGATCCCCACGGCTTGAGCCAGCACCGCCAGCGTCGGCTGATACGCTGACTGCTCAATCATCCGGCACGCGTGGGCAATCTGCTGCGCCTGCTGTTCCTGCCGTGTAAGCGTTCCCTGACGACAACGCTTACACGGGCGAAACCCCGCCGCCTGCGCCTCATCGGCCGTCGCGAAAAATACCACATTTTCACGCCGGGGCTGGCGTGACGCACAGGAGGGCGCACAGTAAATCCCCGTCGTCTTCACCGCATAGATAAAGCAGCCGTCAGCCGCGTGATTGCGCATTACCACCGCCTGCCAGCGCGAGTCAGAATCCTGAAACGGTGTATCATTAAGCATCGTGTCGTTCTGCATCATATGCACCTCATTCCACCCACTCGTAGTGCGCCCGCCCATCTTACTATTAGTGACAGGCACCTCATGCGCTAACGCTAAACCGAAGCCACTTTACGTACACGTGCAACGCTTGCTTTTTCATTCGAATCGCCCCGATGTTGATATTTCTATCGACATTATCGGTTACTTTTCGAACAAACCTGTGATGCGAATACATGGTACATGGTGAAGCTCAGGTTTTTTCTCTGCAAGCGAGAGGGCAACATGAGCAGAAATAATGTTCACTGGAATGGCGGTTTACATGATGATGCCGTGCACATTATGTCACGCGGCGGGGGAATCATCGTTTCGCCAACCAAAGTAGGTTACATCATCATGGCTTCAGACAAGGTCGGGCTGGAGCGCAAATTTGACGCCAAACAGCGCAACCGCAACAAGCCGGGCGTCGTGCTGTGTGGTTCACTTGCGCAGTTGAAAACGCTGGCGCAACTGAATCCAGAAATCGAACGGCTATATCAACGCCATTGGGAGGCCGATGTGCTGCTGGGCTGCATCCTTCCCTGGCACGACGACGCATTAGCGCGGATCCCCAAAGACGGCTCGAAAGCGCTGATGATGGATGACCGTAAAACCAGCTGCTTCGTGATTAAATTCGGTAAACCGAGTGAAATCATCACGCAGGCGCTGTGGGAAGAGTACGGTAAATTAACCTTTGCCAGCTCCGCCAATCCGTCAGGCAAAGGCAACCGGGGCGAGGTAGAAGGTATCGGTGAACGTATCAGCGCCTTTGCCGATCTGATTATCGAAGCCGACGACTACGTGAAATCCATCCAGCCGAATAAATCCCATGACACACGCTACGACCAAGGCGTGATGGTGTCGATGGTGGATACGGACGGTCAGTTGATACCGGAACAGAAAGGCAGACGCAGCGTGTATCCGTGTCCGGCGCTGATACGCAAAGGGCTGGATGTGGACAAAGTGATGTCGCTATTGTCTGACACCTTCACCACCTGGGACTATCGACACGGCGATTATTATTAATGCGTAACAGCGGCATAGCCTGCCGCTGCAATCTCCCTCTGGCATATCCCGATATAGCGTTTCGTCACCCTCGCATTTCTTGCTTTTTCATCCGAATAGCCCTTTCCACATGGCGCACTATGCGGCAATCTCCTATGCTCGTTTTCTGCCCTTTGCATGCTCATCACGGAAACCGTTTATGCCATCACATCCGCCATCGGGTTTCACTCAGCAGGCCAAAACCCATCTCAGCGCCATCAATACACGCTGGGCCAGCCTGATCGAACAGATTGGCGACTGTCGCCACCAGACCGCGCCACACCGGGAACCTTATGAGGCGCTGATGCGTGCCGTTGCCTATCAGCAATTGACGACGCGCGCCGGAGACGCGATGGTCGCGAAGCTCCTGCGGATACATGATGATGTCTTCCCCAGCCCGGAACAGATGCTGGCCTGCTCCACCGACACGCTGCGGCAATGCGGCTTTTCCGCCCGCAAAGCAGATACACTACATGGCATTGCCCAAGGTGCGCTAAGCGGTCTGGTCCCCAGCCTCGCACGGGCCGCAGAAATGGATGATGACACGCTCATTCAGCAGTTGACGTCGCTCAAGGGAATCGGGCGCTGGACGGTAGAAATGTTTTTGATTTATTCGCTCGAACGCCCCGACATCATGCCGCTCGACGATCTCGGTATTCGTCAGGGGTTACGCTACGTTTACGATTTGCCGGACATGCCGAAACCGCGCGAGTTGCAGGCACTCAGCCTGCCATGTCGGCCTTATCGCACGGTGGCATCCTGGTATTTATGGCGATCGCTTGAATTACCGGCGTATCAGAGCGTTAAACTGACACACCGGTAACGCGCGGAATTCACGCAAACGAATTAACGCCGACGGGAGTTGACCGACACCCGACGAACGTGGCGATGGCGATGGCGATGGCGATGGCGATTCATAATACGCTCCCGCAACGTATCGTAGGCCCAGTTATACACCACGGTATACGGCAGGAAGAACAGGAAGAAGCCGATCTCGACCATCAGTGCCTGCCACAGCGTGACGTTCAACATCCACGCCGCCAGCGGCAGACCAATCAGGATAAAACCGCCTTCAAACCCCAACGCATGGGCGATACGAATCGGCAACCGACGCTTGACGCGATCCGCCGACCACAGGCGATCGAATATTGAGTTGTAGATCATATTCCAGATCATCGCGACGCTGGAGAGCATAATTGCCAACGCGCCCATATCGAAAAGCGGCTTATTCAGCAGCCAGGCACCCGCTGGCGCACAGATCATTAACGCAATCAGCTCAAAGCCCACAGCATGGCACACACGTTCACATAACGTTTTACTGCTTTTGTTTTGCATAGCACATTCACTTTTATTATTTGGTTCTGACTACGCTCATTTTCATCGCATAAGGTGGTAGAGTACCGTCATTAAGCAATATTATT
Source organism: Pectobacterium artocarpous (assembly GCF_046159765.1). Taxonomy (NCBI): domain Bacteria; kingdom Pseudomonadati; phylum Pseudomonadota; class Gammaproteobacteria; order Enterobacterales; family Pectobacteriaceae; genus Pectobacterium; species Pectobacterium artocarpous. The sequence continues at coordinate 67,932 of NZ_JBJXVK010000009.1, read as the reverse complement.
AAAGATGAAATGGCTATTGTTTTTAATTTCACCATTTACTTTACTTAAATAAGTCAATTAAAAGAGGAATATTTTCACACGCTATCGTGCGTATTTCCCTGTTATCCCCCTGCACGGGAAACCCGTGCCGCACGGCGGCTTCGCCCGTCTGTTACCGAGAAAAATAATGCATACGCATCGCTATTATTGTGATGTACAAAAGTAGTACTTCCCAACAAAAAACCATACTATTATAGCGATTACTACTTTTGTATTCGAGGCATCCCAGTCGTGCTGCGGTAATACGCCTTAATAATAAGATGTGAATCCTCTAAGGTGAAAATTTACTAATTAATGCAATTGCAAGTGAGAAAAAAATGTCGAATAAGCCCTTCTATTACCAAGATCCTTTTCCACTCAGTAAAGATGACACCGAATACCGCCTGCTGAGCAGCGATTTTGTCTCTGTCGCCCAGTTTGAAGGTCAGGACATCCTGAAGATCGATCCCGCGGCGTTGACGCTTCTGGCCCAGCAAGCCTTCCACGATGCCTCTTTCATGCTCCGCCCCGCTCACCAGCAGCAAGTTGCCGATATTCTTAGCGATTCGGAAGCCAGCGAAAACGATAAATACGTTGCCCTGCAATTTCTACGCAACTCAGAGATTTCAGCCAAGGGCATTCTGCCCACCTGCCAGGATACCGGTACGGCGATCATCGTCGGTAAAAAAGGCCAGAACGTCTGGACGGGCGGTAACGATGCCGAAGCACTGTCCAGGGGCGTGTACAACACGTTCATTGAAGACAACCTGCGCTACTCGCAGAACGCCGCATTGGACATGTACAAAGAGGTCAACACGGGCACCAACCTGCCTGCGCAGATTGACCTCTACAGCACCGAAGGTGAAGACTATAAATTCCTGTTCGTCACCAAAGGCGGCGGTTCAGCCAACAAGACGTATTTGTATCAGGAAACCAAAGCGCTACTGACGCCGGGTAAACTGAAAAGCTTCCTGATCGAGAAAATGCGTTCACTGGGCACCGCGGCCTGCCCGCCGTACCACATCGCGTTTGTCATTGGCGGCACCTCGGCAGAAACTACGCTGAAAACCGTTAAACTGGCGTCGACCAAGTACTATGACGAACTGCCGACCGAAGGCAATGAACACGGTCAGGCGTTTCGTGATGTCGCGCTGGAGCAAGAAATTCTGGAGGCGGCACGCGATCTGGGTCTGGGCGCGCAGTTTGGCGGTAAATATTTTGCGCACGACGTACGGATTATCCGTCTGCCGCGTCACGGCGCCTCTTGCCCTGTCGGTATGGGCGTGTCCTGCTCCGCTGACCGTAACATCAAAGGCAAGATCAACCGCAAGGGTATCTGGCTGGAGCAGTTAGAGCAGAATCCGGGGAAATACATTCCTGAGCACTTGCGTGAAGCGGGCGAAGGCGATGCCGTGAAAATTGACCTGAACCGTCCGATGGCCGAGATCCTGAAAACGCTGTCGCAGTACCCGGTCTCTACCCGTCTTTCCCTGACCGGTACCATCATCGTCGGTCGTGATATTGCCCACGCCAAGCTGAAAGAACGTCTGGATAGCGGCGAAGGCCTGCCGCAATATATCAAAGATCACCCGATCTACTACGCGGGTCCGGCGAAAACGCCAGAAGGTTATCCGTCCGGTTCATTAGGCCCGACCACCGCTGGCCGCATGGATTCCTACGTCGATTTACTACAGGCCAACGGCGGCAGCATGATCATGCTAGCGAAAGGCAACCGCAGCCAGCAGGTGACCGACGCGTGTCATAAACACGGTGGTTTCTACCTCGGCAGCATTGGCGGCCCGGCCGCGATTCTGGCGCAAAACAGCATCAAGAGCCTGACCTGCGTAGAATATCCGGAGCTGGGTATGGAAGCCATCTGGAAAATCGAAGTCGAAGATTTCCCAGCCTTTATTTTGGTCGATGATAAAGGCAACGATTTCTTCCAGGTGATCCAGAGCGCCAAATGCGTGAAATGCGGTTAAGTTAAATACGCGATATAAACGCTGGGAGATATTTCGTGTGCGATAACAATCGGTATTTTCATGCAGATTCGCCGCACGCACCCGATAAGGAGCAGCCAATCGCTGCTGCTCCTTGACCTCAGGCTTTTTGGCGGAACGGGGTCACTACGCGATGCCTTCACCGCCAGAGGCTTTTAGCGGATCACCAATGACGCGATTACTCGCCCTATAAATGGGGCTCGCCCTCCGGGTCAGTACCAGTGCTGTTCAAAAACGTCTCTGTCGTTTTTGTCCGACACGGCACTGATTTTCGCCGCATATATGCGGCTCATCCTGAAAGCCTCTTTCGGTTCAGCCCCTTTTACGCCGCTAAAAATCAGCGATCTTTTTTATCTAAAAGTGATAGCCGTCGAGTTAAAAAACATCTTTTTTAATTTTTAGCCGCTTTGCCAGTTGGTGCAGGTTGCCGCTGCCCATTTCCAGTTACCTTGCACTGGATGACCAGCTACCCTCATGGCGAGGTATGGCGTGGCGTGGCGTGACGTCCCGGCTCAGATCATCTACCTATATCTGAAGTGGGCAGGCCGTTATCAGAAAGATCGTATCACGCTGTTTTACGACACCATGTCCAATAACACCCGCATGATGACTGACGCCATCGTGCAAGGCATCAACGATGTCGATTCCGGCGTCGCGGTGAAAATCGATAACGTCGCCCTCCACGACAAGAACGAAATACTGACACAGGTCTTCGCGTGTTAGTTGGTTCATCCACCATGAACAATGTGATGATGCCAAAGGTCGCAGCCATGTTGGAGATGGCAGGCAATACCACCGAAGGTGATTTACACTGGCAGCAGGAATGGTATGAATAGGGTATGGTGGCTAATGCGCTGGATAGCCAGCAAATTCTGCGTGCCTTTGTGGTCGGCGGTGAGCGAATGAAGAGGTATTTCCGCTGTTGCGCTAGCTTTCAGCACACGCTTGACGCGGAAAAATAAATAATGCATTTAAAATACAAATAGAATACGCCCATTGCTTTTAGAATTTACAGACCGAGGTAACGATGCAAGATCTCATTTGTTATAAGAAGATGCCGCAGTGGAACAGCCAGACGCTGCCTGCCGCGTTTCAGGAAAAGCACAACACACAGGAAGGCACTTGGGCAAAATTGACCGTGTTGAAAGGAGAAATGACGTTTTCCATGCTGACCGAAGACGGCGAGACGCTGGAGACGTTCCACTTCTCCGAACAGAATCAGCCACCGTTTGTTGAACCGCAAGCGTGGCACCGCATCGTCTCCTTCTCTGACGATCTCGAATGTCAGCTTAGCTTTTTCTGCTCAGCGGAAGATTTCTACCATAAAAAATACGGTCTGACGCGTACCCATTCCGAAGTCGTCAACGCATTGCAGTACGTCAAGCCGTGTAAAACGCTGGATTTAGGTTGCGGTGGTGGGCGCAACGCGCTGTATCTGAACCTGCGCGGGTTTGACGTGACCGCCTGTGACAAGCACGCACAAAGCATTGATTCGTTGAATAACATCATCAAGAACGAAACGTTGGAAAACATCCAGACAGGTATTTACAACATTAATCTGGCGGAAATTAAAGAGCGGTACGATTTCATTTTGTCGAGTGTCGTGTTGATGTTTCTGGAACGAGACCGTATTCCTCACGTTATTCGTAACATGCAGGACAGCACGATTGACGGTGGTCATAACTTGATTATCGCTGCGATGTCGACGGAGGATTGTCCGTGCCCGGTGCCCTTCTCATTTACCTTTAAAGAAGGTGAACTGAAGCGCTACTACGCCGATTGGGAAATCCTCAAATACAACGAGGATATGGGACAGTTACATAAAGCTGATGCGCATGGTAATCGTATTAGCATGCGTTTTGCCACACTGTTGGCAAGAAAACCCTGAGTCGTTGACGCTCTACGTTGTTAAACAATCGAAACTGTAAAAGAGAAAAGGGCCGATTAATCGGCCCTTTTTATGTACGCAATATACGCGTGATTCAACTGGCTTTGCGCTCTGCCGCTACACGGTAAGCCACCAGATCTTCAATCGTCAGCACCGGCATATCATGCTGCCTAGCAAATGCGATCACTTCCGGCGCGTGCGCCATTGAGCCGTCATCGTTCGTCAGTTCACACAGTACGCCAGATGGCTTCAGGCCCGCCAGCGTCATCAGATCTACTGTTGCTTCGGTGTGACCACCGCGCGTTAGCACACCGCCCGGCTGGGCACGCAGCGGAAATACGTGACCAGGGCGATTCAGATCGCTTGGCTTGGCGTTATCCGCAATCGCAGCACGAATGGTGGTCAGGCGATCGGCAGCGGAAACCCCTGTCGTCACGCCTTCAGCAGCTTCAATCGTCACAGTGAACGCCGTTTGGTAATGGCTAGAGTTCTTCTCCACCATCATCGGCAGTTCCAACTGCTGGCGACGCTCTTCCGTCAGGCACAAGCACACGATGCCACTACCGTGACGAATCGTCAGCGCCATTTGTTCAACGGTCATATTTTCAGCGGAAAAGATCATGTCACCTTCGTTTTCACGATCTTCATCATCCAACACCAGCACGCCGCGGCCATGACGTAATGCATCAAGTGCGCGTTCTACGCGCTCAGTTGGATTGCCAAATTCAGAAAGTAATGTCTGATTCATGGTAAAAAACCTCAATGTTATTATGAATTACCAGAATCAGGGCGAGCTTGAGGAGTAACCACTGCTACTGGTTGCATAGCAATGGCTAACAAAATAACGCGAGCAGGCATGTAGCCCGACAGATACCGTTACTCTCTCCCATCCGGACTATAACCGTCGGCCCCGGAATTACACCGGATCTGCTGACCCCACGTTGCAAATCGACAATCAGTATCGAAAAAACATCAGTATCGAAACATCATGTCGTAAAATACAGCGTGAGCGCTCGCGGGCTTCCAGTATAGATACTGGTTTACCGCCGGTGGGGAATTACACCCCGCCCTGAGAATAAGCGCATTTACTATAACGCTAATACCTCGATAGGGCAATTGATCCACCGCAGGAAATAGGGCAAAACGTATGCTGGATTACAGTAAAATTATGCTGAATATGTGCAAAGCAGGAGCAGATTTAGTTTATCCATCCCACAACTCGCATTACACTTGCTATAGTAGTGAACTTACATAACCTAATCAGGAAAGCGACATGATTGACCCAAAGAAGATTGAGCAAATCGCCCGTCAAGTGCATGAATCTATGCCAAAAGGTATCCGGGAATTGGGTGATGATGTGGAGAAAAAAATTCGTCAGGTCTTGCAAGCACAGTTGACCCGGCTGGATTTGGTGAACCGTGAGGAGTTCGATATTCAAACGCAGGTTCTGCTCCGCACGCGCGAGAAGATTGCCCGTCTGGAACAACGTCTGACCGAGCTGGAAGCGAAATTGTCTGCGGAAGAAAAGCCCGTCGCAGCACCGGAAAACGACGAATCGTCATAACAATTCGTCTCATCACAACAGCTCGTCATCATCGCGATGCAGCGCCCTAATCAGGGCGTTGCTCGATTCCCAATGCCGCAACAGTGGCCATTCTCCGAAGCGGAGCTTCCGCACCGCAGCATGCAAAATAAACGCTTCAGGGAGAAACTAATTCAACCTGCTTGCGCGGCAGAAACAGCCATAGCACGGCCAGCATGATTAACGCATACAGCGATTTCCAGCCGATCATCAGTAACAATGCACAGCAAAGCAGGCCACCGATTGCCGCCATCACTCTGGCGCGCCCTTTCAGCAAACGCCACCCAGCCAGCATACATAGCAGATAAACCAGCACAAAGATGCCGTTCGCGTACACAATCAGCATATCCAGCGGCAGCCTGAGCCAGTAAATCAGCAGGCAGCAGACCAGACAGCAGGTCACCACAAGCGACAGCGCATTTACCGGTGCCTGTCCCGCGGACAGCGTCGCCAAGGTGCTCCCTTTCGGGGCCTGTGACCAGACTAAACGAGCAAAACCTTGCGTATAGATATTGACGCTGGCAAAGCAGGCCAGATACCCGACAAAACAGGCGATCCACAGCGCATGCTGACCAAACAATTGCACAACGATCCCCGGCAGTGACGCCGTTGCGGCAATCCCCTCGCCGTAAGCCTTAAAATGTAATACCGCCACGGTGCATCCCCAATACACCGCCCCTGCGAGCAGCATGCCGATGAGTAAAGCCCGTGGGAAATCCCGCTCCGGCACCCGAAACTCGGTCGCCATATGGGCAAAAGCCTCAAGACCAACGAAGCACCAGAACATCACGGCCAGCGCACCGAAAGTATTCGACCATGACAGTTCCTGCAGCGACGGCCAGGAAATATGTGCGGGCGTAATATCGCCTTGCCACCAGATCGCAACAACCAGCCCAACGACCAACATCGCGATAACGATCTGGATGTTGGCACTGGATCCGGCACCGCGCAGGCCAAGCAACCAGATACCGCCCAGCGTCAACAACTGTACGCAGAGCAGCCCCAGATTGCTCCAGCCAAATGCCGCCTGCCAGAATCCGGCGGCAATCTGCAAAGCTGCGGGTAGTCCCAGCGGAATAACAGAAAGGAATAGCCAGCCAGTTACACGCGCCATGCGCGGACCAAAAGCCAGGTTCACAAAGTGCGCGGCTCCGCCCGCATTAGGAAAATGTTGCCCCAGTGCGGCAAAGCCAATGGCGATAGGAAAAACAAGCAGGATCAAGATCGGCCATGCCCACAGGCTATCTTGCTGTGCCAGCTGTGCAACCAGCGCAGGAACGGCAAACACCCCTGTCCCTAGCAACGAGGTAGAAAGCAGCCCCACCCCCTGAATCAGACCAAGCTCTTGTTTTAATCCTTTTGCTTCACTCACAACGTTTCACCTTTTCTTGCCTTCCTACGCCACGATTTGATCTAAGAATAAAAAGCCGTTCTAAGAATAAAAAAAGCCTCCCTTAACGGAGGCTTCTCTCACCCACTGAATTCGCAACCTTTATACTTTCACCTACGCGTTTTACGCTTTCACACAGTGTTATCAGGCGTTGGCTTTCAGCACATCGCGAATACGGGCTTTGTAGGATTCAACCTTTTGCGGTGTCATCATACGACGTTCATCATCCTGCACCACACCGCCAACATCGTCAGCAATACGCTGCGCAGACTGTAACATCAGTTTAAAGTTTTGGTTGGCGTCGCCATAAGACGGCACCATCATGAAAATGGACACGCCGGGCGTCGAGAATTCGGACATCGCGTCTACATTAAACGAACCCGGTTTAACCATATTCGCCAGACTGAACAACACCGGACCGGCACCCGCTGGGTTCACATGACGATGGAAAATGTTCATTTCACCAAACTGGAAACCAGCCTGAAGCAGGCTTTGCAACAGCAGTTCGCCGCCAATAACACCGCCCTGATGCGCCACTACGTGCAGTACCAGAACCGCTTCTTTTGCCGCGGCGGGTTCGACAGGTTCAGCGGGCTGCTGAGGCTGCGCTGGCGCAGGCTGAACCTTCTCATGCAGCGAATGTGCAGCAGGCTGCTGAGGAGCGGACTGCGGCGCATCATATGCAAATGACTCACGCGGCGTATCAATGCCCGGCTGGGCAGGCATTTCTCTGGGACTGACAGCCTGCGGGTTGCTATCGCCACGCACCTGAGAACGCGGAGAAGCCACTGGCGTGGCTTCATCCAATAAAGGATCGTAAGAAGAGGCGGGAGACAGGTGCTCGAACGGCGATTTCGCCTCTGGGCGAACCTCTTCACGCGCACTCTTGTTGTCAAACGATGAGTTGTCAAATGACGTGCTGCCAAATGAAGGCTCACTCTGTTGTGGACGCGCGCCCTTCACGCGAACCTCGCCAACGCCTTCATCCAACTCGTCAAGCGGCGTTTCATCACGCGCTTTCTTTGCGCGTTTAACCGGGCGGTCACGAAAAAGGGACGAGCGCTCTTTACGGCTAGTCCACAAGCCGTGCAGTAAAAGCGCTATTATAGCGATCGCGCCAACAACGATTAATATCAGACGCAAGTCCTGCATCATTGCTATCCCAATTGTTCTAACAATACATTGCCACCACGGCAAATACTTATATTACTAACTCTATTTGCCTGAGTACACAAGTGCAAGCCTGCACGGTACTTTATGACAATAAAGATAGATATAACGCACTTTTTTGCTGTTTTTTCATCCAAATGCGGGCTGGTCAGCACAAGATCATCTCGATATGATGCCTCAACAAACAAATGACTGAGTATATTGTCACTATGTCTTTCGAAAAACCGTCTTACGGCAACACCGCAGGCCAGGTTCGCAGCGGCATACACTATTTTCTTGCTGGATGGCGTTTGATCTCACTGCCCGGCATCCGGCGTTTCGTTATTCTTCCCTTACTCATGAACATCGTGCTGATGGGCGGCGCGTTCTGGTGGCTTTTCACCCAGTTGAATGATTGGATTCCTCAGCTCATGAGCCATATTCCAAGCTGGCTGCAATGGCTCAGCTACCTCATTTGGCCACTCGCCGTCCTTTCCATCCTGCTAGTATTCAGTTACCTATTCAGTACCATCGCCAATTTTATCGCCGCACCGTTCAACGGCTTGCTGGCGGAGCAGTTGGAAGCAAAATTAACCGGTCAGACGCTGCCGGACAGCGGCATACTCGGCATCGCCAAAGACGTTCCGCGCATTATGAAGCGCGAAGTTCAAAAGCTGGCGTATTATCTGCCACGCGCGATTGTGCTATTGCTTCTCTATTTCATCCCCGGCATTGGGCAAACTGTCGCGCCAGTGCTCTGGTTCCTGTTCAGCGCGTGGATGCTGGCGATTCAGTACTGCGATTATCCCTTTGATAACCACAAAGTAGGCTTTTCCACCATGCGGCAAGCATTACGCCGCCATAAGGTCTCGAATATGCAGTTTGGCGCCCTGGTCAGCCTGTTTACGTTGGTACCTTTTTTGAATCTGGTCATCATGCCCGTCGCGGTATGTGGCGCAACGCAATTGTGGGTGGATCGCTATCGGGATCTGTCAGCGACGCTGCCGAAAAAATCGCCATAAAAAGCGCGAGTGCACTGGCTGATTGAGGCCAGTGCTTTCTATTGTAATGAAAAGATATTTCTTAAGAACATAACGATATAGCAATTCTTTACTTCACTGAAAGGTGTGAACGGGTATTCTCTCTACGTTCGCAAAAATTTCATAAAGTTATAAGGACAGGCTATGAGCAAGATCTACGAAGACAATTCTTTCACAATCGGCCATACGCCGCTGGTTCGCCTGAACCGTATCGGCAACGGACGCATTCTGGCTAAAGTGGAATCCCGCAACCCCAGCTTCAGCGTAAAATGCCGTATCGGCGCCAACCTGATTTGGGATGCAGAAAAACGCGGCGTTCTAAAACCGGGCATTGAGCTGGTTGAACCAACCAGCGGAAACACAGGGATTGCTCTGGCCTACGTCGCAGCAGCTCGCGGTTACAAACTTACGCTCACCATGCCGGAAACCATGAGCATCGAGCGCCGTAAACTGCTGAAAGCACTGGGTGCCAATCTGGTGCTGACCGAAGGCGCGAAAGGCATGAAAGGCGCCATCGCCAAAGCAGAAGAAATTGTCGCCAGCGATCCAAGCCGTTATCTGCTGCTACAGCAGTTCAGCAACCCCGCTAATCCGGAAATTCACGAGAAAACGACCGGCCCTGAAATCTGGGAAGACACGGACGGTCAGGTTGATGTCTTTATCTCCGGCGTCGGTACCGGCGGTACGCTGACTGGTGTCAGCCGCTACATCAAGAACACCAAAGGCAAGGCAATCATTAGCGTGGCGGTAGAACCAACCGATTCACCCGTGATCACTCAGGCGCTGGCTGGCGAAGAGCTAAAACCAGGCCCGCACAAGATTCAAGGTATCGGCGCGGGTTTCATTCCAGGTAACCTGGATCTGAAACTGATTGACCGCGTAGAAAAAATCACCAATGAAGACGCGATCAGCACCGCACGCCGTTTGATGGAAGAGGAAGGTATTCTCGCCGGGATTTCTTCCGGTGCCGCCGTTGCCGCCGCGCTGAATTTGCTCAAAGAGAAAGAGTTTGAAGGTAAAACTATCGTTGTCATTCTGCCTTCTTCTGGCGAACGTTATCTCAGCACGGCACTTTTTGCTGACCTGTTCACCGAGCAGGAACTGCAACAATAATTTTCTGGTCGCGATCGAGCAATAAGCGACCAATGTGTTAAAAAAGCACCTATTTAGGTGCTTTTTTGTGGCACACTTCAAACTTTTCACCACATACAGATTGCTTTTCTACATCAGGTTTAGTATTTAACCGAATAATTATTTTGATGCGTGAAATTAATGTCAGACAAATACCACACTCCATAACATTGTTTTTTGTCCTGCACAGAACGATTTTTTTCTGCGCACGATAGCTACATCGCCGTTTTGCGACTGAGGTTAAGATAATGGGTAGCGGAGGCTACGGTATTTGATGGTATTTTATCCAGGAAATACGTTTGACGGTTTTCTTGTCGCATCGTGGCCCGCCCCTGTAACATAAGTCAGGAGCTAACCAAACAGGCTAAAGTTCAGTGAATCAGCTAAACTTTAGTTCCACAACATTAATCTAATCCATAAGTTGGGGAAAAAAGCATGTTCCAACAAGAAGTGACTATCACCGCACCGAATGGCCTGCACACCCGTCCCGCTGCTCAGTTCGTCAAAGAAGCCAAAGGCTTCGCTTCTGAAATCACCGTGACATCCAACGGCAAGAGCGCTAGCGCTAAGAGTCTGTTCAAATTACAAACACTCGGCTTAACCCAGGGAACTGTGGTGACTATCGCTGCGGAAGGCGAAGACGAACAAAAAGCAGTTGAACATCTGGTTAAGCTGATGGCCGAGCTCGAGTAAGTAACGGGTCTTTTTAGTGAACATCAGAATCGAGTAAGGTAGGGTTATGATTTCAGGCATATTAGTATCACCGGGGATTGCTTTTGGTAAGGCACTGTTACTGAAAGAAGATGAAATTATCATCAACCGGAAAAAAATCTCTGCGGATCAGGTGGAGCAGGAAATTGAACGTTTTCTGACTGGCCGTTCCAAAGCATCCGCACAGTTGGAAGCTATCAAGAAGAAAGCGGGCGAGACGCTGGGCGCAGAGAAAGAAGCCATCTTCGAAGGCCACATCATGTTGCTGGAAGATGAAGAGTTCGAGCAGGAAATCATAGCCCTGATTAAAGATGAACATGCTTCCGCCGACGCCGCTGCGTTTTCCGTTATCGAAAATCAAGCCAAAGCACTGGAAGAGCTTGATGATGAATATCTGAAAGAACGCGCCGCAGACATGCGTGATATCGGGAAGCGTTTGCTGCGCAACATTCTCAATATGACCATCGTCGATCTGGGCGATATTCAGGATGAAGTCATTCTGGTTGCAACGGATCTGACGCCGTCAGAAACTGCTCAACTGAATCTGGACAAAGTGTTGGGCTTCATTACCGACCTCGGTGGCCGCACGTCCCACACCTCCATTATGGCCCGTTCGCTGGAACTGCCTGCGATAGTCGGCACGACCGATGTCACCAGCCAGGTCAAAAATGGCGACTATCTGATTCTGGATGCCGTAAACAACCAGATCTATCAAAATCCGACTGCGGAAAAAATTGAAGAATTAAAAACCATTCAGCAACAGTACAACGCTGAAAAATATGAGCTGGCCAAGCTGAAAGATCTGCCAGCCATCACACTGGATGGTCATCAGGTTGAAGTCTGTGCCAACATTGGTACCGTGCGTGATGTCGCCGGTGCTGAGCGTAACGGTGCAGAAGGCGTCGGCCTGTATCGTACCGAATTCCTGTTCATGGATCGTGATTCTCTGCCTACCGAAGAAGAGCAATTCCAGGCGTATAAGGCCGTTGCCGAAGCCGTTGGCGCTCAGGCGGTTATCGTCCGTACCATGGATATCGGCGGCGACAAAGACCTGCCTTACATGAACCTGCCGAAGGAAGAGAACCCATTCCTTGGCTGGCGTGCTATCCGTATCTGTCTGGATCGTAAAGAAATCCTGCACGCCCAGTTGCGTGCCATTCTGCGCGCGTCCAGCTTTGGCAAGCTGCGTATCATGTTCCCGATGATTATCTCCGTGGAAGAAGTGCGTGAGCTGAAAGCCGAACTGGAGATGCTGAAAGCACAGCTGAGAGAAGAAGGTAAAGCCTTTGACGAAAGCATTGAAGTCGGCGTCATGGTGGAAACCCCTGCTGCTGCTGCAATCGCGCCACATTTAGCCAAAGAAGTCGACTTCTTTAGTATTGGGACAAATGACTTAACCCAGTATACTCTGGCAGTTGATCGCGGTAATGAGCTGATTTCTCATCTCTATAACCCGATGTCCCCAGCCGTCCTTACCCTGATCAAACAGGTTATCGACGCGTCTCATGCCGAAGGCAAGTGGACGGGGATGTGTGGTGAGCTCGCCGGTGACGAACGTGCTACACTACTGTTATTGGGAATGGGTCTGGACGAATTCAGCATGAGTGCGATCTCTATCCCGAGCATCAAGAAAATCATCCGTAATGCGAATTACGAAGATGCGAAGGCGCTGGCGGAGCAGGCATTAGCTCAACCGACAGCACAAGAGTTAAGCAATCTGGTGAGCCGCTTTATTAAAGAAAAAACGCTCTGCTGATTTTGCTTTACCTAATAGGTTTCAAGGTGGCAATCAGCACCCCCGACAGGCGATATTGTCGCGGTCGGGGTAGCGAAGAAAGCTAATGCCACAACGACTTGAAAGATTAGGGTATACGCTGGCCCAATATTAATGCTTAGGAGAGAATCATGGGTTTGTTCGATAAATTGAAATCTCTGGTTTCTGACGACAAAAAAGACACTGGCAGCATCGAAATCATTGCCCCGCTGTCCGGTGAAATCGTCAATATTGAAGACGTTCCTGATGTTGTATTCGCAGAGAAAATCGTCGGTGACGGTATTGCTATCAAGCCAACTGGCAACAAAATTGTCGCACCGGTAGACGGCACCATTGGTAAGATTTTTGAAACCAACCATGCGTTTTCCATCGAATCTGACAGCGGCATTGAGCTGTTTGTGCACTTTGGTATTGATACCGTTGAATTGAAAGGCGAAGGCTTCAGGCGCATCGCCGAAGAAGGCCAGCGAGTGAAGAAAGGCGATCTCGTTATCGAGTTTGACCTGGCGCTGCTGGAAGAAAAAGCGAAGTCTATTCTGACCCCAGTGGTTATTTCCAACATGGATGAAATCAAGGAATTGACCAAACTGAGTGGTACGGTCATTGTCGGCGAAACGCCGGTTATCCGTATCAAAAAGTAAACCGCCCTTCTACGGATGGTCTACTACGTTTGCACGAAACGGCACCAAGATGGTGCCGTTTTCGTTTCAGGCTTTCCAGCGCGGTACGCACAGCCGAATCACTAACCCACGCTGTTCGCCATTGTCCGCTTCAATATGCCCACCGTGCGCCAGCACAACTTTACGGGTAATCGCCAGCCCCAGCCCATAGCCCTTGCCAGACAGCGGCGAATCTACACGGATAAAAGGATCGAAGATGCTGGAAAGCTTGCTTTTCTCCACGCCAGGCCCTTGATCGGCGACCTGAATCGTCCACTCATGCTCATTGCCAATGAGCGACACTGAAACCTGCTGTTCGCGGGCTGAAAAACGTAGCGCGTTGCGCATCACATTATCGACCGCCCTACGCATTAGCTCCGCGTTGCCTTTAATCATGTAGTCTTCGTCTTCATTCGCCGTGAGCAAAATTTCGACGCCAGTGACCTGCGCTTCATAGCGCGCATCGTTTACCACGGCCGTCACCAGCCCCAGTAAATCGAAATAAGCTTCCTCGATAATACCGGAATGCTCCGTGCGCGACAGCGTCAGCAGTTCACCAATCATCTTATCCATTAGCAGCGCTTCACGTTCAATGCGCTGCAAAGAATTCTCTATGTTGTCTGGGTTCTGTCTTATCAACCCGATAGCGAGCTGCAAACGCGCCAGCGGAGAACGCAACTCATGCGAGACATCATGAAGCAACTGTTCACGCTCACTGGCCAGGCTGTCTAACCGTTCGACCATAGCATCGAAATCACATGCAACATCGCTAATTTCATCATGCCGCTTATGCATCATCGGCAACAGGCGCACGTTCAAATTCCCCTGTGCAACCTGATCAAAACTGGCGCGGATCTGATTCAATGGGCGCGTCAAACTCCATGCCAGCACCGAGCTGAATAGCAGACCACCAAACCCCGCAATAATCACAAGCGGCAATGGAATGTTAAGAAACTCGATAGGACCAGGAGGAAGGAATTCGCTGCGCAGCCGTTCGGTGTCATAGCGTATCTGGTACAACTTGCCGGCAGGACCACTGACCTGCTTGATTACGTAAGTAGCTCGCGGCGCGCCACTTTTATCCGGCATGAAAGCATCGTCAGGCAATGTATTCTGCGGTTCAGAAAGCATTTTCTGTTCCGACAGTGGCAGTGGCGATTCGGTGACAGAAATATATTGCTTATACTTTTGCGGCAACAGCGACATCACATCGTTCAACTCACCCAACCCACCGTGTTGCAGCACCGCCACCGCCATCTCTGTTTGCATCGTCGCAATACGCGAAACCACGATGCCTTCCAGAGGCTTATGCCGCTCGCCGTAAAAAGAAAAAGCCAGCCACAACAGTTGAGACATAACGAGGAACGTCAACCAGAACCCCAGTAATATCTTCCAGAAAAGTCTTCCACGCATCATCATCAGCGAATCCGGTATCCCACGCTGCGTACGGTTTCAATCGTCATGACGCTGCCCGGCAATGCTGCGAGCTTCTGACGAATATTGCTGATGTGCACATCCACGCTGCGGTCATAGGCTTCACGGCGACGCCCCAGACATTTTTCGGACAATTCATCTTTTGACACCACCCGCTCAGAAAAGCGTAGCAGCAATTCCAACAAATTAAATTCAGATGCCGTCAGATCGAACGGCTTCCCGCGCCATTCGCTGATACGCGTTGCAGGGTTCAATACCAGATCGCCATTGGTTGCCAGACTTTCGTCCCGTTTTGTACTCGGCTGATCGTCATAGCGGCGTAGCACCGCCCGCAACCTTGCCACCAGTTCACGTGGATAGCAAGGTTTGGGCATATAGTCATCGGCACCCATTTCCAGACCGATGACCCTGTCGATATTGTCTCCTCGCGCCGTCAGCATTATGACGGGCAACTGTTGGGTTTTTCTGATCTGACGCAATACGTCAATACCGCTCATATCCGGCAACATGACATCCAGAATCATTGCGGTGTAATCCCCTGACATTGCACCCTCGACACCCTCTTTACCCGTCAGTACCCGCGAGGTCGAAAACCCTTCCGCATTCAGGTACTCACAGAGCATATCGCCCAGTTCTACGTCATCATCGACCAGTAAAATATTCATATCCTGTCCTCATTAATCAGGTATACCCAGCACAATCACCATGCAGGAAAGAAATCCACATATTCTTTAAAGTATGATGGGTATAGATGCTGTATTCTCAGGCTTTGCGTTAATATCCGCAGCCAGATTTACTGAATCCTTACCATTTCTTTCATCAAAGATTACCGCTACCTTTAGGGTAGTCGGGGTAAATTACTCACCTGCGTTATTTATTTCCGTTGATACCCTAAATAATTCGAGTTCTAGGAAGGCGGCAAGCGAGGGACAAATTCGTCGGGAACGAATTTGACCAGCCAACGGCTGGCCTTCGGTGAGAGACAGGATGTCTCTCATTTCATCCCGATGAACTTACTCAGGTAAGTGATTCGGGTGACTAAGCATAGCCAACGTACGTGCAACTTGAAGTATGATGGATACAGATGCATTCATTAAGGATTACTCACCCTGATGCAACCACGATTTTTTACACGACGCCGTATGGCTATCGCGCTTGGACTTATCGCAGTCCTCGTACTTATTTATCTCTTTTCCAACAAACCATCGCCAGCGCAAAACGTGATCACCGCAGCCGCAGAGATTGCAGATCTTGAACAGACGGTACTCGCTGACGGAGAAATTGAGGCGCAGAAGCAAGTCAGCGTGGGAGCGCAAGCCTCTGGGCAAATCAAAGCGCTGCACGTCGAACTCGGCGATAAGGTAAAAAAAGGACAATTGATCGCCGAAATTGATGATCTCACTCAACAGGATACGTTAAAGAATGGAGAAGCGGCGCTCAAAAACGTCCAGGCTCAGCGAGCGGCCAAACTAGCTGAGTTGCGTAACAATGAATTAAGCTGGCAGCGTCAGCAAATGTTGATGAAACGCGGCGTTGGTGCACAGGCCGACTACGATAGCGCGAAAGCGACGCTTGATGCCACCCGAGCCAATATCGATGCGCTGGACGCCCAAATCGTTCAGGCACAAATTACCGTCAACACCGCTAAGGTTAATCTAGGGTATACCCAGATACGCTCACCGATGGACGGCACGGTGGTCGCGATTCCCGTTGAAGCAGGCCAAACGGTTAACGCGATCCAGACGACACCGACCATTGCCAAAGTCGCCAATCTGGACACCATGACAGTCAAGGTAAAAATATCAGAAGCAGACGTTGTCAAGGTAAAAACCGGCATGCCCGTGTGGTTCAGTATTCTGGGCGAACCGAATAAACGTTATGAAGCCACGCTGACTTCAATTGAACCCGCGCCGGACTCCATCAACACAGACTCAACCACAACATCATCCAGTTCGAGCAGCACCAGTTCATCATCCAGCACCGCGATCTATTATAACGGCCTGTTCGATGTGAAGAACCCTGACGGCGTCTTACGCATTTCCATGACAGCACAGGTGTATATTCTGCTGTCTTCGGTGAAAAATGCCATTGTCGTCCCAGCAACGGCATTAACCTCACGCAATGGCATGTGGTACGTGCAGGTGATGAATGCGAACAAGAAGATCGAATCACGTCTGGTCACGATCGGCCTTAATGATAACGTACGCACCCAAATCCGTTCAGGGCTCAGCGTCGGAGAACAGGTGGTTGTCAGCACATCGTCCGATGATGTCGTATCTACGCATCTCGGCCCACCGATGGGGATATAACACATGTCTACATCCTTGCTTAAGCTGACTGGCATTACTCGCCGCTTTTCCAATGGCGAGCAGGAGATCACCGTCCTTAAGAACATCAACCTGACTATTAATCAGGGGGAAATGGTGGCAATCGTCGGAGCCTCGGGATCGGGAAAATCCACGCTGATGAATATTCTCGGCTGTCTGGATAAACCCTCCACGGGGGGTTATCAAGTGGCGGGACGCGCCGTGGGCGAGCTGAACAGCGACCAGTTGGCAGAACTGCGCCGTGAGCATTTTGGCTTTATTTTTCAACGCTATCACTTGCTGGGCGACCTCAGTGCGCTGGGGAATGTCGAAGTGCCAGCGATTTATGCTGGAAAGAGCCGACTGGCACGACGCCAACGCGCAACAGAGCTGTTAACCCGACTGGGGCTGGAACAACGCATCCACTATCGACCCAACCAGCTTTCTGGCGGCCAGCAACAGCGCGTAAGTATCGCACGGGCGCTGATGAACGGCGGTGGCATTATTCTAGCGGACGAACCGACCGGCGCACTAGATACCCACAGTGGCAATGAAGTCCTGAGTATCCTTCGCGACCTGCACAAGCAGGGCAACACCATTGTCATCGTCACCCACGATATGACGATTGCCGAACACGCTCAGCGCATCATCGAACTGCGCGACGGTGAGGTAATTGCCGATAGACAGACCGCCCCTGAAGACGCAATCACACCTTCACCGGAAGCCACCGTGTTTCCGGCGTCTCCGGCAACCTCTGCCCTGAATCAGTTTAAAGACCGCTTTATTGACGCCTTTAAAATGGCGCTTCTGGCGATGAACGCCCAGCGGATGCGCACCGTTCTGACCATGCTCGGCATCATTATCGGCATTGCGTCCGTTGTCTCGGTGGTTGCTCTGGGCAAAGGGTCACAGGAACAAGTGCTAGCCGATATCAACGCCATGGGCACCAGCACGCTGGAAATTTTCCCTGGCAAAGGCTTCGGTGACATGGATGCCAGCGCCATCCAGACGCTGCGGGCCAGTGATATCCAACCGCTGGCCCAGCAGCCCTATGTGCATAGCGTCACGCCTTCCATTTCCACTAGCGTGACAATGCACTACGGCAACATTGCCGTTTCCGCCAGCGTTTCTGGGGTTGGCGAACAGTTCTTCACCGTGCGTGGCTATACCTTGCAACGCGGCGTGCTGTTCCCTCGCAGCAGCGTCGATGAGCTGACGCAGGACGCGGTGATTGACAAAAACACGCGCGACAAGCTCTTTCCTCACGGTGAAGAGCCTATTGGACAAGTGATTTTACTGGGTTCGTTACCGGTGCGAATCATCGGCGTCGTGAGCAAGAATCAGAGCGGTTTCGGCAGCAATGAAAACCTGAATGTTTGGGTACCGTACACCACAGTGATGAAGCGCATGGTCGGACAGTCCTACCTGAAAAGCATCACGGTGCGAGTAAAAGACAGCGTTGATATGAATACTGCCGAAAAGGATATTACCGCGCTGCTCACACAGCGGCACGGTACGAAAGATTTCTTTATCATGAACACGGACAGCATCCGCCAGACGATCGAAAAAACCACCACCACGCTCACGCTGCTGGTGTCGATGATCGCGTTGATTTCACTGCTGGTCGGTGGTATCGGCGTGATGAATATCATGCTGGTGTCAGTCACCGAGCGCACCCGAGAGATCGGCGTACGTATGGCGGTAGGCGCACGTACCAGCGATATCATGCAGCAGTTTCTTATCGAAGCGGTGCTGGTGTGCCTGTTCGGCGGCATCGTGGGCGTGGGGCTATCGCTGGCGATTGGCATGCTATTCGCACAGTTCAGTGGCAATTTCACGATGATCTATTCCAGCACCTCGATTATTGCCGCGTTTCTGTGCTCCAGCCTGATCGGTATTCTCTTTGGCTTCTTCCCAGCCCGTCGTGCGGCACGGTTGGAACCGATTCACGCACTGGAGCGAGAATAGCCATTTTACGCTTTATCCATGATGGTAAGGCGTAAACAGTTAGTCAAATACCCCTGTGGACAGGTACCTATCGCCACGATCGCAGGCTATCGTCACGATCACACTACCGGGGTTTTCCACAGCAATCCGCAGTGCGCCCGCCACTGCGCCGCCGGTACTGACGCCGCAGAAGATGCCTTCCTGACGCGCCAGTTGCCGCAGCGTATTTTCAGCGTCGACCTGCGTCATATCCAGAATACGATCGACCAGATCGGCGCGGAAAATGCCCGGCATATAGTCCGGCCCCCAACGGCGAATACCGGGAATATGGCTGTCTTCAGCAGGCTGTAGCCCGACCGTACAGATTGCCGGGTTCTGCTGCTTCAGATAGCGACTGACGCCGGATATCGTGCCAGTCGTTCCCATGCTGGAGATAAAGTGGGTCAGCTTACCTGCCGTCTGCTGCCAGATCTCTGGACCAGTCGTGAGAAAGTGCGCCAGCGAATTGTCGGGGTTATTGAACTGATCGAGCGTTTTCCCCTCTCCCGCCAACACCATTTGTTTTGCGCGATCACGCGCCCCTTCCATCCCTAATTTGCGATTAACCAAAACCAGTTCAGCGCCATACGCACGCATCGCGGTCTGGCGTTCATAGCTCATATTGTCCGGCATCAGCAGACGCAGTCGATAGCCCTTTACCGCCGCAATCATCGCCAGTGCAATACCGGTATTCCCACTGGTCGCTTCAATCAACCGATCACCGGGAGTAATGTCGCCGCGATCCTCCGCTTGCTGGATCATCGAGAGTGCAGCCCGATCTTTTACCGATCCAGCAGGGTTATTCCCTTCCAGCTTCAGCCAGATTTCACTCTTTAACCCTACCGTCAGGCGCTGCAATTTTACCAGCGGGGTATTGCCAATATACTGCTCAAGCGTTGTCACAAATTGAGTCCTAAAAAGTCTCACCCATTTACGAAGTGAACGATAAAATTAACGTTACTGACAAACCCACGATGGTGAATACGGGATAGGGCTACCACAGGGCGAGGTATCTCTACAGGAACCTCATCCTTGTGTTTCTCCTAAAATAGGACGTTGCCAGCCATCTCAATTTACTGCTTTTCAGGCAGATTCTGTTCCCGCCCTTGCGCCATTTTACCCGGCACGACAAGGCGCTTTTGATGAACAGCGTCAGTATCGCCATCACGGTTAACAGCGCCGTCGCGGTAAAGACGCTCAGGCTGTTATAATCCTGATGCAGTAATTCGACCTGTAATGGCAACGTATAGGTTTCACCACGATCGCCCCTGACACCACGGATACCGCACCGAACTCGCCAATCGCCCAGGCATTGGTCAACACCACGCTATATAGCAGCGCCCAGCAAACATTAGCTGTAGCCCTTGTTCATCCAGTCAGCCTTTCACCTGTACGTGATTCATCTTATGTCCTACAAGAGTTAGAGCCTAGTAGGTCGGCCTTGTTATAACGGTCTATCGTTTATATAGCCGTTTTTTGCATAGCACGCGCTTGTCAGCGCGAATCAGTGTAGGGGGAAGTGGTGGTTAACATATAACCTTTATATATAACATTTCAGGATTTTTAAGCGCTAAAGGGCATAAACCCGCTACGAAGAATAATGAAGAAAAAGAGAGAATCGAAGAGGAAAACGCGGCGAACCAGCCTCATGCAAGAAAGCGGCAAGAAGCAATGCCTGCATACATGCAGGCATCAGGAGCACACGTCGGCGATTACAGCGACAGCAATTGATCCAGAGAAGGCGCGAAGAAGTAGCTGCCGCTGACGGCACGCGTAAAGCGCAACATTTCATCGCGTTTACCGTCACGATCGCCGAACATGCTCAGTAGCTGCTGCTCAATATTATGCAGATGCGCACAGTAAGCGACAAAATAAAGCCCGTTCTTCCCACTCGCGGTGCCATAAGGCAGGCTTTGACGCAGAATTTTCAGCCCCTTGCCGTCTTCCTTTAAATCCACACGGCTGAGATGCGATGTCACGGGGCGCTCATCGGAAGACAACTCTTCGTTATCCTGCTTCGTACGCCCGATCATCTGCTCCTGCTGTTCCACGCTAAAACGCTGTAGCTGCTTCAGATTGTGTTCCCAGCGCTGGGTAAACACGTAGCTGCCGCCAGCGTCCGGCTGACCTTCCGGGATAATCGCCACGGCATGGCGGGCATCCCCCTGCGGGTTTTCCGTGCCGTCAACGAAACCACTGAGATCGCGATCTTCCACCCAACGGAAGCCGTGCGTCTCTTCTTCGATACGAATCGCGCCACCAAACGCGGCCAGCGCCGCCTGTGCCAACGTGAAGTTCACATCGTGGCGCAACGACTGAATGTGGATCAACAGATCGCGTTGCGTCGCAGGGGCAAGCCCGTTACCCAACGGCGTAAAGGGTTTCAGCTCCGCCGCGCCGCGAGTGCAGTCCAGATCGCGCCAGACATCGTTGCCAAAGGCCAGCACCGCGCCTAAGCCCGCATCGGGATATTGCTGCTGCAAATCGTGTAATGTCTGACAGAATTTTTTGCATCCCTGCCGGATAGCATCAAACTCTCCCTGAATCATCGCTTCCATAAAAATGGCAAAACGGCGGTGTTCCAATAAAATACCGCTTTGAATTGGTGTCATTTCTGCTTCCTCAAGCGTCAGTTTTTTCTTTTGTTGTTATGATTTACTACGATAGTTTTTGGCGATACGACCGCCAAAAGCTGTCAGGCGGTGCCGCTATCATACCGGAAACCGCCTGACGTTTACCTTGCGTAAAAACAAACTCGTCTTTACGAGGCGCCCCCTTATAAAACGGGTGTGCTGCGCGCCTGCGCATGCCACACGATCTTACTCACTTTCCAGGTTTTCAAGATATCGTCAGGCGGCATCAACCCTTCCGGGCCACTCCACTCGCCAGAATAGACGTAGCTGATATGCGTACTCTGCGCCGCGGCACACTCCACACTCTGCGCATCATCGCCTTGCCCTAACTGACAGGATTCAAACGCTTTGCTGTAGGTATTGCTAAAAGCATCACCGATTTTCACACCGTCCGCGCTGCCAATCGCCGGATCCATGACTTCAACCTTGCGCACGCTGCCTTTTGGCTGACCGCTGATGACCATCTTCACGTCTTTGCCATCTAGTGCCTGATAAAACGCGACCAGTTGACCGTTGGATGTCCCCATACCACTACGCAATTGATAATCACCGTTCAGCGCAGTCTGTAGTGCCCCTTCGGACAGCGGCGTCCCCGCATTGATACTGCCGACTCCCGCATCGCTCACTTCCAGCGAACTACCAAACCAGTTAAATGGCGACAGGCTGGACCAGGAGAAATGGGAAATCGTGCTGCATCCACTCAGCAACAGCGGTAAACCCAGCACCAGCGATAAACCCAACGGGCGAAAATTCATGGTATGTACTCCTCAAAATTGAACGGCTTCCGGCATCATAGCAAGATGGGGGGTGGAGTCTGCAAGCGACGAAAAGTGCCGTAAAAGACAACATGACGCTGATGTCTGATATTCACCTAATCGTGGATTGAGGGGAAACACGGGGATGAAGCTCCCGTGGGGATGCCTCACACCATGATCGCCCCGGTATCTCGATCCTGAAACGAACGACATAAAATAATCCTGCGGAGGATTATAGAGGGCATGCGAAAAGAAACCTACCAGAACCGCAGGCCTCCCGAACGTCGGCAGGCCTGCGAGCCACATCAACTGCGCTGTGAGGAAAAATCGGTTAAGTCATAACGATGCGGGAACAGATCGTCCAGCTCCGTCTGGTGCGTAATCGCCACCACAGTGCAGGCTGGCAACGCCACCTTGACCAGCGCCAGAAGCTGTCTGGCTGAATCATGATCCAGATTGCTGGTCGCTTCATCCAGATAGAGCGTATCGGGTTTGGCGATCAGCGCGCGGGCAAAAGCGACGCGCTGCCGCTCCCCGCCGGAGAATACCCGATCCCAGTTCAGTTGCTCATCCAGACGATCGCGCCACGCGCCCAGCCCGACGCTGTCCAACGTCTGACGCAGCATCTCGGTGTCGGCCAGTGGCGGATGTGGATAGCAGAGGATCGCTGCCAGCGTCCCCTGCCCCAAATAGCTTTGCTGCGGCAGCAGCAGGCTACGCCCTTCAAGCGACTGCCAGCGACCATCATAATACGGCCACAGACCGCTCAGCGTACGCAGTAAGGTTGATTTCCCCAGCCCGCTGCGGCCAGAAAATTTATTCCAACTCCCCGCCTCACAACTCAGGTCCACGTTGTGCAATAGCGGAGAGCCCTGCGGCGTGGTGAAGGAAAGGTGCTCAATACGTAAATCCTGACCGACTGGTGCATCGGCCTGTTCAGACTGATGACGTTTGATTTCTTCTTTGAACTGACTCAGGCGCGCCATACTGGCGGAAAGAATCATCAGTTCCTTATACATGCGAATAAACCAACTCAACGCAATATGTATCTGACTAAACGCCCCACGAATCTGCATCAGCCCACCCAGCGTCACTGTTTTACTGAGGAAAGCGGGAAGTGCAGCAAAAATAGGGACAATCTGGCTAACGCGCATATAGCCAGAAGTGAAGAAAACCAGATTACGTTCGGCGTTCATCAACCGCCAATAATGGGTGACGATAGAAGTAAAATTACGCTTGAGGTGGTTTTTTTCCTGCTGTTCACCACCGTACAACGCAATTTGCTCCGCATTATCGTGCTTGCGTAACAAAGAAGCACGGAAATCCGCTTCCGCACGCTGTTTGTCATAATTGATACCATGCAGACGCTTACCGACCACATGCGTAATCAGGCTGCCAAAGAGCGTATAGAGAATGACGACCCAGACCAGATAACCTTTAATTACCCACTCTTCGCCAAACAGGGTAAATCGCTGAACGCCCGACAGCTCCCATAAAATAACAGTGAAAGAAAAAAGCTGTACCGTCACCACTAAAAATGACACCGTCAGGCTGACCGTTTTATCCACAAACAGGCTGATATCCTCAGCGATACGCTGATCGGGATTATCGATCTTGCCAGCAAGCGACATGCGGTAAAATGCCCGCTTCGCCATCCAACTATCAACCAGTTGTTCCGTTAACGCGGTACGCCATCGAAGCACCAGCCAACTGGTAAACCAGTCCTGATGCGCGAATACCCCAATATAGATCAGAATATAAATGGCATACGTCTTCATCAGTGAAAATAGCAGTCCACTGTCGAATGCCCCTAACGCGTCATAAAACGTTTTACTCCATTCGTTTAACAACACGTTGAGATAGACAATCATCCATCCCATCGACACCGCAGCCAGCAAAAGCCCCCATGCCTGCCAGCTTCGCTTACCGCCCCAAAAGGGACGGCAGAGATCGACAAATTGAGCCATTACCTTCTTCACTCTTTCACCTCTTGCGGTAAGGTGATGTAAAGCACACGGTTATCCGGGTTATACAGTTTCGCCGCCATCACCCGTACGCCTTCCAGCGTAATGCTGTCCGCCAGTGTGGATACGTTGCTCAAATAGCGCGGATCGTCATAGTGGCGATAACTCAGGAGCAGGCGGCGCTGTATTGTCATGAGATCGCGCTGACGCCCATTCTCCGCACGAATGAACTGTGCCTTCTGATCGTCCACGTCCTGCTGAGTAATCGTCGTTGGCAGTTCAGCAAAGACATGCTCAGCCAGTTTCCACAGTTCCTGCGCACGTTCAGGCGCGCTAGTGAAGCTCACCTCTGTCTCAATACGCTGTTTCTTATCTTCCAACTCGCTATCGACACGCATACGATAAATACCCAGCGCGTCATCACGCAGGCTGGTCTTGAGATATTTATTTGCGATATTGCGGGCGATGCTCACCTGAACCGCGGCCTGCGGCGTCCACGTATATGGCGTGAAACTCCAGGTCAGGATATCGGCACGCGGCTCAATATTGATAGCCGATGTCGCCTCACGTTTACCCGGCAGCGCCAGATGCGTTTTTACGTCGCTGGCAGGCTGACGTGGGATTGTTGCCAAATAGCGTTCAACCTGCGGCAAAATCTGTGCAGCAGGCATATCGGCGATCAGATAGTAGGTGACCGGCGCAAAAGCGGCTTTATGCCACTGTGACAGTAACGCCGGTGCCGTAATTTGCTTCAGCTCTGCAATTTCAGGCTGCTGCCAGCTTGGCCCACCAAAACGCAGTGTAGTGATTTCGCTCGCACGTTTTCCTGAAACAGACTGATCGTCATTGGCCTTCTGACGCGCCAGACTCATCATGCTCTCTTTCATCACGTCAGGAGCGATACCCGGCGCCACATTCAGCTCGCGGTATAATCCCAGCAGGTTTGCCAGTTGCTCTGTGGGGGCACTCCCATTTACTGTCAGTTGATCCGCTTCCTGATCGATGCTCAGCGACAGGGATTTATCTTTTTTCCAGTTCGTTAGCGCTTCACCACCCCACGTTGCGGGTCCGCTCTGATTGACCAGTTGACTCGCCAACTGTGCCTGCCACGGATTCAACGAGGTCGACATGAATCCAGCCTGACTCGTCGCAGTGAGATACACTTTCTTGCCCGCTTCCGGCACCCGCAGCCATACGACGCGATCGCCATTACTCAACTGCCACTGCTCGACCTTCTGTGCAGCAAAGACTTTCACCGCCGTGCGTTTCCCGCTTTGCTTCACGGCAGGAAGCTCAGGGATGACTTTTTCTTTTTCCACCCGTAACGGTGCCAGCGTCGCTGCCGCCCACTGAGCCTGTAACTTACGCATCGCCTCCGGCTTCGGTAGCGTGAAAGGCGTCGCGCCCGGCACGCTAAACTGTACCAATGTATCCGGAGAAGCTAACCAGCGTTGAAAATGACGATTGACGTCTTCTGCGGTGATGGTATCCAACGCTTCCAGCGCCTCTTTACCACGCTGCTGGCTACCGACATAGGGGCGATCCTGCTGCCAGACGATAGTTAATTGCTGAACCCAGTCTGCAAATTCACGCGATTCAGGAGTATCGTTCATACGCTGCGCGACTTCACGAATGTCGGAGGTGATCTCCGTGATGTCCTGATTGTTTAACGGATAGCGTTTGAACCGCTCAATTTCTTTCAGTACGGCGGAAATAGCAGCGTCATGACCACCCGGCATCACATTGGCGAAAAAGCCCAGCGCGGCCGTCGTTTTACCGATACCCGATTTGCGCACGACCAGACTACTGGCGTCCTGCGGCAGCTCGGCCTGCTGTCGACGAACCTGACGTGTAACCGCAGACATTGTGATTTGCGTCAGCAAACGGTGACGCAAATCGGGTTGGCCGAATGTGTCTTTGTCATTAAAACGGTAGACAAACGACACTTGACTACTGCCACTTTGGCTATCCTGCAAACGCGCCACTTTGAGCTGCGGTTTCAGTAACGGCTCATAGTAATCACGGGCTGGGACAGCAACATTCGGTAGCGGTGCAAAATAGCGTTGAATTTCGCGTTCCACCTCCGCAGGCGTGATATCACCAATAATCATCAAACGCATATTCGATGGGTGATACCAGCGCTGATAGAAATCCTGTAGAACGCTAGCTGGCGTGTCGTTAATCGATTTTTCCGTGCCAATCGTCGGGCGAGAAGGATAGCGAGAGTCATGGCGAATCGCCTGTACACGCTGCTGGTTCATACGTTCTGCTACACCCAGCTTACCGCGCCATTCTTCCAGAATGATTTTGCGCTCATCATCGAGATCGCTTTGCAGCAGCTTGGCGTGACCTGTCATCTGGCTCAGCGCCTGCAAGGTCGTCCCCAGATCGCGATTTCCTTTCGGCGGGCTCATCATGTACATGGTGCGCTCGTAGTTGGTCACCGCGTTATAGCTCTGCCCACGCCCCCAGCCTTGCTTGTGCAGTTCCGTACTCACGCCTTGAGGAAACGCGTCGCTGGCGCGGAACACCATGTGTTCAACCATGTGCGCCACGCCGGATTCGTTGTCTTGCTCATCAATCGAACCGACATCCACAATCAGGCGAACATCTACCCGCGCGTTCTGCCCTTCCAGCGGTACGAGGGTGTAGCGCAGTCCATTTGCCAACGTTCCTTCTTTAATGATCGGCAACGGGCTTTTTATTTCTTCAGCCTGGCTCACCACGCTTCCCGCTAATAGGCCAACAGCCGTTAGCGATAACCAGCAATATTTCTTCCAGTTCATAACAACCTTTTCGTTTTTATTTTTGCCTGCAAGGCAATTTCTTCGCGCATAGATGCAAAATGCCCCGCCATATGTCAGCATGTGACGGATGACGGGGCATAGGGTTTACCAGGTGTAAGAGACGCCAAGCCAGAACTGGCGGCCAGGTTTGTAGGTCACAATAGAGTTGCCCGTTCCCACGTTTTGGCTCGTTTCCACGACGTTATCCAAAACATTCAACACATCCAGGGTGATATCCAGCGTCTGATCTTTATAGACTGGCTGCGAGTAGGAAAAACGCCAGTCGTAGGAGATAAAGTCGTCGTATTTCGTTGAGACGTATTCCGTCACACTCCCAGAGAAGCTAGGATCGGCATCACATGCAGGACTTCCACCAGGGCAAACCGTCATTAACGAACCCGTGCTATACCCCTTATAGCCGGAGGTATAACCCACGCGTTGCCCCCAATTAAGGCGTATCGCCGGGAAGTAGGTATCCACATTTAAGAAGGCATTCCAAGGCGTATTGAAGTCCATCGCATCCATGTCGCCCTTATACATCAGCTTATTGTCAACAATAACTCGAACGTCATCCGAATCGACATCATCATAGTAAGCAATGGAGTTAGATTTATTTTTCGAAATAAAAGCACCAAACGACCAATTTACTTCAGCAAAGCTAAAACGATGAGGACTGATGGGCTCTACTTCTAGAGACAATGAATTCCCTTCTGTCCGACCGGCATTATTCATCACACGGTAGCTTGCACCATTATTAGCAATCGTTTCACGACCAAACTGATCTTTCCCCTGACGATTAACCCATTTGGCAGTCCATACGGTATTCATGACGCGTTGAGATAGCCCTAGCGTCATTTCATCGCTGTAAGGCGTTTTTAAATCAGATACAGTGTAATTAGTGCCGGTTCTTTCTGGGTTAGAGGTCCACGGCGCAGTAGAGGAGGTTCGCCTTTGCACAGTACTCGTACCGATCCCCTGGCGTAGCTTATATGACAGCATATTCGCTGCATAATAGCGGTTTGCCCCGCCGAACAAGCGAGTCGAACGATCGCCGAAGACATCATAAGAAGCGGCGAAACGAGGTGCAACATCCAGATTTTCCAGGAAATCATCGTATGTAACGCGCACCCCAGGGGTTACTTCCAAGCGCCCATAATTCATGCTGTCTTGCAGATAGGCGGCATAACGGCTATAGCTGACTTGCACAGAACGAGCCGGATAGAGTGTGCGAGTACCTGCAAATTGCTCACCGGCAATACACTGTGAATCACCGGGTAAGCACACAACGCCACTATTCACGTAGGTAGCGTTCGATGCAACGCTGGCTGAGTAGGCATCCTGAAAACGGCGATACTGTGCATTCGCAAAATCAGCTTGCCAGCCGAAATCAAGCTGATGAGTCATCCCCAGTAAGAAGGCCGGATTTAACTCATAGTCTTGTTTAAAGGTGGTGGTATTTTTTTCTGTGGCAAATGACCCATAGCCACCAATCTGTGACGTTCTACTTGTAGTTTGCCAATCCAGTGAGGGGGAAGTAAAACCTAACGATGGAGTATTATAGACCCAGCTAATAAATTCATTCGATTCATGTTCGATTTTGTTTTGTTCGAATTGGTATCCCGCGAGGCTGGTCATTTTCCCCCAATTAGCGTTGTGCTCCCACTCCATATTGAAGCGATAACCACCACCGGTATTGGTAAACGCACCATTCTTCACATTTTTTTTGTAATATTTAGATTCATGCGGGGAATACATTCCAGTCATACGAATAATATCGCCGTTATCCGTAAGATAGGTGCCTTTTAACAGGTACGTTTCACTAATGCGTTGCTGATCGTCCCATTGTCCCAAAAAGTCATGATAATAAGGTATATCTGACTGCTGACGGTTATACGAAAAAATAAAACCCGCTTTATCACTTAATGGCTGATTAAAGCTAGCTGAATAGAACTGCTTCTTAAATTTCGGTTGGTAGTAGAGGTTAGTGCCAGAGTAAAACTCCTCACTGGTTTGAGAATCAACATGGTAACGTGTCCAGCTGTCACGCGTCGTGCGGTAAGAGACTTTTCCGGATGCCTTATCCAACTTGGGATCCATGAGTTTGGTATCTACCACGCCACCAGTGAAATCACCGTACTTAGCAGAGACATTGCTGTCGAAAACTTGCAATGTTTCAATAAGTTCAGAGTTTATCCAAAATGACTGCGCACCTCCAGCAGGAAGATCCGTCGGGCTATAACCATCCGGATTCGTACCTAACTCACCATTATTGGCACCAGGGTTGATATTGTTATTATTCGATAATCCATCGATCATAAAGTTATTGTTGTAAAATTTCTCGCCGTGGAACGAGACATTTTCCGGTGCCAGTTCCCCTGGAATATTGCTGCTGCTTGCCGTATTGGCAAACTGTACATTCGGGTTATTCTTTAATAACTCCGTGACCGATCCGTTTCCAGTCGGCATCTTTTTAATCTGCTCGGCATTAATGATCTGCGTTCCCATCGACTGGCTAGTCGGGGTTGAGCGAACTAAAATCGTATCTTCGCCATTTCCCGAAACGGAATCACCCTGCTGTTCTTCTTCGGCTTCTGCATTGTTTTTCTGCTGATTTTCATCAGCAGAGGTGTCGTTTTGCTGTGCGAGCGCCGACCCTGATAATAATGACAAAATCATTATTAAATAGACGTTTTTATTCATTTATTCAAAATCCCCAGTGAACCTTAATATTTGAAAATAAAATTATTTTTGTAATTACCGCATGTAACATGTATTGCTAATCATCAACCTGAATATGACCATTCAGTTTGAAAACGATGGAAACCACCTGATTCTCAACGGGTGCCTCCGTCCGATAGCGCCAGCGCGCCATGTCTTTCACTACGTCATCGCCAAATACGCCGTCTGGCGTTTCAGATAGAACCTGTACGTTAGTGACTGTACCGCTACCAGTGATATCGAATTTGACGCGCACTTTTCCTTCCACACCCAGCGCTTTTGCCCTAGCGGGATAGTTCACGCGACGATGCAATGCTCTAAAATTTTGGCTGTTGCTTTTCCCTGCTCCTCGCGCTGCCTGACCGTTCTCGCTCTCTCCAGCTTTGGCTGTTGCCGCACTGCCCGGCATACCAGCAGAAGCTTGCAGCGGCGAAGGCGCATCGCCTGTCTGGCTTGTCGCGACAGGAGACTCACTTTTCTTCTCTGCCTGCTGTGCCTTGGCCTGCTGTTGTTCTCTAGGTTGTTCTTTCGGCCTATCTTCTGGTTTCTTTTCAGACTGCTTTTTCTCACGCACGGGCGGCTTCTTTTCCGCAACGGGCGTGACAGGCTTGCGCTCAATGACAGGCTGTTTAATAACCGGATTGGGGTGTTCTGGTAACGGCGTTAAGATTGGCATCACCACGGGAGTAGGTTGCACAACGGGAGGGTCAACCGGTGGTGGTGCCGCTTCGGCTACCTGTGACATCGCCGCAGCCATCATCGTCACCTGCATACTTCCACCTGCATTTCCCGCCATATCGTCAATGCTTTCTTTCGGGGAATAGTGCAATAGAAAGAAAACTGCCAGCGCTGCATGCGCCACGCAGGACAACACAAAAAAAGCCAGAGAGCGCCAGTTAGGGGACGTGGTCGCAGAAGGATGAGCAAGTGAGGGAGTCAGCAATGCGCCGCCGCCAGTGCGATTCACACCCAGTAAAGCCCCCTGAAGATTTTCACCACTCACTATCCAACTCCATCTCTTGAACGTCAACTTCCTGGTGTCAGCAGTGCAGTCACAATCTTCCAGGCGATAAAATGTAAGCAAGATCGGCACACGAAAAAACATGTCAAGACCGATCGGACAATATTAATAAATAATAATACAAATGATAATCATTTTACAAATGAAAACTATTACCTATAAAGTCTCACAAATTGCCAGCAATATCATTACATAAATTAGTAAACATTTGATAATTAATGAAAAATGTGCGCTAACGAGGCGCACTTTTTACTTGAAAGGGGAATGGAGGGGAGATACTGCACGGGTATAGCGGTTTAGCATCTGTGAGATAACAATCAATATTCCCGATCTTCAATCAGGCGTTTTCCCAACGTGATGCAGTCAACGATCTCGTAGTCGAGTTTTTCATACATGCCGATCACGGCATCATTGTCCTCACGTACCATCAGGTGAATCTTCGGACAGCCTCGGGCAATGAGTTTTTTCTCCAGCCGGCTAATCAATGCATTCGCAATGCCGCGTCCGCGAAAATCAGGGTGTACACCCAGGTAGTACGCCGAGCCACGGTGACCGTCGTAACCGCCCATTACCGATCCCACGATTTCGCCGTTCACCTCTGCGACCAGAAACAGATCGGGATCGTGATTAAGCTTACGTTCGATGTCCATTTCAGGATCGTTCCACGGGCGCAGCAAGTCACAGCGCTCCCAGAGGGTGATCACGACTTCAAAGTCATCCTGCCTGAATATGCGGATTTCCATCACAGTCGCCATTTTGCAATAAGGTAAATCGTGATTATCGCGTGATTTTTATCAGACGCAATCTCAAATTGCGCGCCGCCATCAGGAATCACACAACAGGTGACCGGGGATCGATTTTATTGGTGGTATACTGCCGCCTTTATTATTGTGCCCTCATCGCCAGAGAAACGAGACGCCCACTATGTCTGACGTCAATGCGGTAAAACATTTTTTGCTTAGCTTACAGAAAGATATCTGTAAGCAGCTTGCAGCGATCGATGGTGAAGCTGACTTCGCCAAGGATGAATGGCAGCGTGCCGAAGGCGGCGGCGGATGTAGCCGCGTGTTGTCCGGCGGGCGCGTCTTTGAACGCGCTGGCGTAAACTTTTCTCATATCACGGGTAAATCTCTGCCGCCTTCTGCCAGCACCCATCGCCCCGATCTGGCTGGCCGGAGTTTTCAGGCGATGGGCGTGTCGCTGGTGATTCACCCGCTAAGCCCGTACATTCCTACCAGTCACGCCAATGTGCGCCTGTTCATCGCCGAAAAACCGGGAGAAGAGCCGGTGTGGTGGTTTGGCGGCGGGTTCGATCTCACCCCTTATTATGGTTTCAAAGAGGACGCGGTGCACTGGCACCAGACCGCTCACGACCTGTGCCAGCCGTTCGGTGACGGGGTATACCCGCGCTATAAAAAGTGGTGCGACGATTACTTCTTCCTGAAGCACCGTAACGAAGCACGCGGTATCGGCGGGCTCTTTTTCGACGATCTCAACACGCCTGATTTTGCTACCTGTTTTGCCTTCATCCAAGCTGTCGGTAACGGCTTCCTCAATGGCTATCTGCCCATCGTTGAACGGCGCAAAGAACTG
This sequence comes from Pectobacterium artocarpous, assembly GCF_046159765.1. Classification (NCBI taxonomy): domain Bacteria; kingdom Pseudomonadati; phylum Pseudomonadota; class Gammaproteobacteria; order Enterobacterales; family Pectobacteriaceae; genus Pectobacterium; species Pectobacterium artocarpous. The sequence continues at coordinate 35,394 of NZ_JBJXVK010000009.1, read as the reverse complement.
CCTTGGGGAGAACGCGAGCGCGAATTCCAGCTCTATCGCCGCGGTCGCTATGTGGAGTTCAACCTGATTTGGGATCGCGGTACGCTGTTTGGGCTGCAAAGTGGCGGACGCACCGAGTCAATCTTGATGTCCATGCCACCGCTGGTACGCTGGGAATATCAGCACCAGCCAGAACCGGGTAGCCCGGAAGCTCTACTATATCAAGATTTTTTACCGGCCAGAGACTGGCTGGCAGAAAGTCACACGCAAAACAAGGAAGCATAAATCATGCAGATTTGGGTTGATGCCGACGCCTGCCCGAACGTCATCAAAGAAGTGCTATTTCGCGCGGCGGATCGCACGCAAACACAGGTCACGCTGGTAGCTAACCAGACCATAAAAGTGCCGCCGTCGCGTTTTATCCGCACACTGCGCGTCTCATCGGGTTTTGATGTCGCCGATAATGAAATTGTACGCCGCACGGAGGCCGGTGATTTGGTGATTACCGCCGATATTCCGCTGGCAGCAGAAGTGATAGAAAAAGGCGGCGCCGCGTTGAACCCGCGCGGCGAGCGCTATACGCCGGATACCATTCGGGAACGGCTGAACATGCGGGACTTTATGGACACCATGCGCGCCAGCGGGATACAAACCGGCGGCCCCAGCGCATTAAGCCAGCGGGATCGTCAGCAGTTTGCTAATGAACTGGATAAGTGGTTACAGCAGGCGAAAAAGCCCTAACGCTCTGTCTGATTACCCTTACGTAGACTACCGATCGTTACAAGATCGAGATACACGGAGCGATCACGGGGGCGAGGTGTCCTTACAGGAACCTCATCCTCGTGCTTCTCCTAAAAACAGGCTCAGGCAACCAACATTAATTCTCTCGCCTCGTCTGCTTTAGCAGGCAAGGCGGGATGGCGATGCATACTTAGCGATAAACTGGCAGCAGGTCGAGGCTGGAAAGAATATGTATCAGCGCGGTGCCGACGCCAAATAGCAACACCAGTGCAATCATCGTATTGCCGCCGCGCACGCGGAACAGCGGGCTGCCGAAACGGGCGCGCGACGCGCGAGCCAACAACGCAGGCGTAATCACCGCCCATACCGTCGCCGCCAGCCCGGCAAAACCAATCGCATAAATAAAGCCGTTCGGATACAACAGGCTGCCGATAACAGGCGGAAGAAAAGTCGCTAGCGCCGTTTTCGCTCTTCCCATTCGGCTATCGTCAAACTTCAGCAAATCCGCCAGATAATCAAACAGTCCCAGCGTTACGCCGAGAAACGAGCAGGCAACGGCAAAGTTGGAAAAGACGGTGAGCAACACGTCCAGATAAGGGCTGTTCAACACCCCACCCAACGCCTGCACCAGCACATCAATATTCCCGCCCCGCTCGGCAATCCCGATAAAGTCAGGGCGAGCGATATTCCCCATCGTGCCAATCAGCCAGATGGCATACATCACCAACGCCAGCACGCTGCCAATAAACAAACAGCGCTTGATGATTTGCGGTTCACGGCCATAGTGCTTCACCAGACTGGGAACGTTGCCATGAAAGCCGAAAGAGGCAAGACAAAAGGGTAACGTCATCAGCACATACGGCAGATAGCTGGGCGCTTCTTCGGCAACATTAAGTAAAACAACCGGCTTAACGTTCCACAGCAAACTGCCGAACGTCATGAAAAAAGTGAGTACTTTCGCGGCCAGGAAAAAAGCGGTCATGCGGCTTACCGCCGCCGTACTCCACCACACCGTCAACGCGACAAACAGCGCAAATAGGAAACCGCCGATTCGGGCGGAGAAGTCGATCGACATCTCCGCAAGCGTGTGGCGGATGATTGAACCACTCGCTGAAATGTAGGCGTAAGTCAGGATATAGAGGACAAAAGCAATCGAAATGCCGTTAACAATATTCCAGTGCTTGCCCAGAAGATCGTTGGTCAACGTATCGAAGCTGGAGCCAGTCGGATAATTAAGGTTGGCTTCCAGTATCATTAACCCCGAGTGATACATGCAAAACCAGGTCAATACCAACACGGAAAATGACCAGAAAAACCAGGCGCCCGACATCACCACCGGCAGGGAAAACATCCCGGCACCGATAATCGTTCCTGCAATAATCATCGACCCGCCAAACAGCGAAGGAAGACGCTTTTCTGTACCGCTTTTTGCTACTGTATTTTCGTTCACTGCGCGTGTTGCCATAACCGATAGTCGCTCGTTGGATTTTTCATCGAGTCTGGGGAGGGCCCCTACAGACAAGGCAGGATCATGGCATAAAACGAAAATTATTCCATTGATTTAACTTATGCCACGGTATGGAAAAAACCATGTTCTGCTAAAAACGACGTGCTATGTTGTCAGCAAGTAATAGGTTGTAAGCGATTAAAAGGAAAAGTGATTTAAGGATGATGACGTTATGCTAAAGGCGGTGAAATCTGTTTTATTCGATATTCTCTCCATGATACTGACGTTTATCCTCTGGATTATCTCTCTTCTCATGGTCACCTATTTACTCCCAGAAAATATCGCGTTCCCCGCCTTTGCGTTTTGCTTTATCGGTTCTATGTTTTTAAGCGACTATGACTATATAGTCGATAAGCTCAGAGAATAAAAAAACCCAGCCATGTATCGACTGGGTTTGTCTGTATGACTGAACATGCCTTACAGCGGCTGAGTTTGGGCTTCTACTACCGCCAGCGCCACCATGTTCACGATCCGGCGTACCGAGGCAATCGGCGTCAGGATATGTACGGGCTTTGAGATCCCCATCAATACCGGCCCAACGGTTACACCTTCAGAAGAAGACACGCGCAGCAGGTTATAGCTGATACGCGCAGACTCCATGTTCGGCATGATCAGGATGTTAGCCGAGCCTTTCAGCGGACTGTCCGGCATTTGCTCGCGGCGGATCGCTTCCACCAGCGCGGCATCGCCGTGCATTTCACCATCGATCTCCAGTTCCGGTGCCAGTTTGTTGACCAGTGCCAGCGTTGCCCGCATCTTCTGCGCCGTCGGCGAATCTGAGGTGCCGAAGCTGGAGTGCGACAACAGCGCGACTTTCGGTTCGATACCGAAACGACGTACGCTTTCTGCCGCCATCAGGGTGATTTCCGCCAGTTGTTCCGGCGTCGGATCGGCATTGACGTAGGTGTCGGCAATGAAGGTATTGCCGCTCGGCAGCATCAGCGCGTTCATCGCGCCCGCCGCCTGCACACCTTCGCGGTAGCCGAACACTTTTTCAACCACGTCGAAGTGCTCTTCATACGTGCCAATCGTGCCACAAATCAGCGCGTCCGCTTCGCCACGGTGTACCATGATGGCTCCGATCAGCGTTGGATTGCCGATCACCGCGCGCTGCGCTTTTTCCTGTGACACGCCACGGCGTTTCATCAGCTCGAAATACTCGCTCCAGTATGCTTTGAAGCGCGGATCCGATTCGTTGTTGACCACTTCGAAATCTTTACCGATGGTCAGTTGCAGACCCAGTTTTTGTAAACGCATTTCGATGACACTTGGACGACCGATCAGAATCGGGAACGCCAGCCCCAGCGTGACCAACTCCTGCGTAGCATGCAGCACGCGCGCATCTTCACCTTCCGCGAATACCACACGCTTCGGCTGCTGACGCGCCTGTGCGAAGATCGGCTTCATGAACAGGTTGGTTTTATAGACGAACTGAGTCAGTTTTTCGATGTAAGCATCGAAATCTTCGATCGGGCGCGTCGCCACGCCGGAATCCATCGCCGCCTTCGCTACTGCGGGGGCGATCTTGATGATCAAACGTGGATCGAACGGTTTTGGAATCAAATAATCCGGCCCAAATGACAGATCCTGATCGCCGTAGGCCGATGCCACCACTTCGCTCTGCTCCGCCAACGCCAGATCGGCAATCGCGTTCACGCAGGCCAGCTTCATCTCTTCGTTAATCGTGGTCGCGCCCACATCCAGCGCGCCGCGGAAGATGAACGGGAAGCACAGTACGTTGTTCACCTGATTCGGATAGTCGGAACGACCGGTACAGATAATCGCATCCGGGCGCACTTCTTTCGCCAGCGGCGGCAGAATTTCCGGTTCAGGGTTTGCCAATGCCATGATCAGCGGACGCGGCGCCATGGTTTTCACCATATCCGGTGTCAGTACGCCAGGGCCGGAGCAGCCGAGGAAGATATCCGCATTAGGGATAACATCGGCCAGTTTGCGCGCGCCGTTATCTTCCACCGCATACGCCGCTTTGGTTTCTTCCATGTTTTCATCACGGCCGTGATAAATCACACCACGCGAATCACATACGACGATGTTGTGCTTCTGAAGACCCAGCGCTACTAGCAGGTTCAGACAGGCGATAGACGCCGCACCTGCACCGGACACCACCAGACGCACGTCAGAAATATTTTTTTCTACTACGCGCAAGCCGTTCAGAACAGCGGCAGTACAGATGATCGCCGTGCCGTGCTGATCGTCGTGGAAGACGGGAATCTTCATGCGCTCACGCAGCTTCTTCTCGATGTAAAAGCACTCCGGTGCTTTGATGTCTTCCAAATTGATACCGCCGAACGTCGGCTCCAGCGCGGCGATTACGTCGATCAGCTTGTCCGGATCCAGCTCGTCGACTTCGATATCGAAAACATCAATGCCGGAGAATTTTTTGAATAGAACGCCTTTACCTTCCATCACTGGCTTACCGGCCAGTGCGCCGATATTGCCGAGGCCGAGAACGGCCGTCCCGTTAGAGATCACGGCGACCAGATTGCCGCGCGCGGTGTATTTGTAGGCAGCCAGCGGATCTTCCGCGATTTCCAGACAGGGTGCCGCGACACCAGGAGAATACGCCAGCGCCAGATCGCGCTGCGTCGCTAGCGGTTTCGTCGGGGAAACCTGAATTTTTCCGGGGATCGGATACTGGTGGAAATCAAGAGCGCTTTGCTTTAGCTGTTCATCCATTTTATGTACCTTTTCGGTTTTGTTGTGTCTGTAGGGTAAAGAGTACCCAGTATAGTGTTTGCCAATGGCTAAACCACCGAGGATGGCAAAAACTGAGGGGGAATGCTGGTTAATATAGTTATTTTATTTGACGGTTTTTCGTTCAATAGCCGGATAAACGATTGAGCGAAATCGCGCGGTGCAGACGCACCACGCGATAAAGCAGAGGGTCGATGAAACAGATGGATGACGAGAGAAGATAGGGCAAAACTAGTGTTTGGCAGAGATCAAGCTCAACACCGTGCGGGCATTGCTGGCGCTGGTGGCGATCACATCCACAATACCAGAGCGCAGCGCAGCCAGAATCGCCGTTGCTTTGGTGTTTTCAGAAGCGATCGCAATGACATAAGGGATTTTGCGTAACTGATCGAGACTCAGCCCAATGACCCTATCGTTCATCACCGTATCCACAGCCCGCCCCTGAATATCCAGAAAGGCATAGCCGGCGATATCCCCGACCACCCCTTCATCCTGACGCGCCGTGATGATCTCCTGTGAGGTAAACCAGCCGAGCTGAACCATGAAACTGTTTTCGTTCATGTCACCCAATCCCACCAGCGCAATATCCGCCTTGCTTGCACGTTCAAGTGTTTCATTGATCAAACGATTTTGCATGAAGGAAGATTTCAGTGCCGGATTTTCGACATAAGCGGGCGCGTACAGCGTTTCACTCGTGGCATTAAATTTCCGCGCCAGATGACGGCTGATATGGTCAGCATCAATCAGTTCCCCGTCGCGCTGCGTGCCGCCGATGCCACAGATAAACTTGCAGTGTCGTTCTGGAAACACGCCCACGTGACTGGCGACAGCCGCCACGTTGCGCCCCTGCCCGACCGCCACGGACATACCGTTTTTCAAAATGCTGGATAAGTAAGTGGACACCAGCGACGCCACCTGCTGGCGCTGTTCATCCTCATCATGGTGATCGATCGCAATCAGCGCACGTTTGATGCCAAAGCTCTTAATAAACTGTTGTTCGAGCTGAGAGCTAAAGACCGGGTGATAGCGGACATTGATTTCAACAATCCCTTCCGCCCGCGCCCGCTTCAACAAACGCCCAACCTTAATACGCGAAATGCCAAAACGGCTGGCAATCTCTTCCTGAGTTTGTTGATTTTCATAATACGCGACGGCTATTTCCGTTAGTAGTTCACTGTCTGAATCAAATTCACTCATGGCTTAACCCATTTTGATTTCGCTTCGGGTCAATCGCTCACCCTGTGCATGCAACAATGCTGAAACACTGCGCACCAGTTGGCAAAAATGCTCCGCATCCCATGCAGACCTGCCAATAAATAACCCGTCAATATCGGCGCATTGAATAAGTTCGCTCGTATTATGCGGATTCACACTGCCGCCGTACAGAAACGTCATGCGAGAGGCAATGTTTTCGTCATAAAGGGCAACCAGCGCCTGACGCAGAGCAGCGTGAATCGCTTGCGCTTCCTGTGCGGTGGCTGGCGTTCCCCCTTCGCCGATGGCCCAGACAGGTTCATACGCAATGATGACCTTTTCCGCCTGCTCTGCGTGTAACCCCGCAAACGCAATTTTCATTTGTCGAATGACGGTTTCTTTCGAAACGCCCCACGCTTTCTCTTGCGCACTGTCGCCCACGCAAACCAGCGGACGCAGTTGATAACGCAGCGCGGCCTGCACTTTTTTCTGAATATCCGCATCGTTTTCCGCAAAGTGCTGCCGACGCTCAGAATGCCCCAGCTCGACAAGCGACGCGCCGCAATCACTGACCATCAGCGGAGAAACCTCCCCCGTCCACGCGCCGTTGTCAGCATAGTGCATGTTCTGCGCTCCTGTCAGGCAATTCACCTGGTGTGCAGACAGGTAGTCGGTCACTTCCCTGATCAGCGTAAAAGGGGGAATGACAAAAGGCTGAATGCCTGCACCAGCCGCATCGTTGAGTTGTCTGGATAACACCGCGCAGTAGTCCACCGCGTCCTGCCGGGTCTTATTCATTTTCCAGCTCGTCCCTATCATCACTTTTTTCATCTCATCTCCATCGCTTACACAGGGGGCTTTCGTTCTATCGTAACAAAAGACCACCCAACAAACTTATATTCAACCTACAAACAAATGTTTGATCACTAAAATGCATAAAAAAGAAATCAATTGTGGTTAATGTGATCGAATTCAAAGCTATTTCTCAATTAAAACGTAAAATCCCATAAAACAAAAGTTCAACATATGAACATATGAACAAAAACCACGTCGGTTTATGATAAAAAGGGGAAGTTATGTCGACCACAAAAAAACCCGTTGTTGCTCTGACCATCGGCGATCCCGCAGGGATTGGCCCTGAGATCTCGGTAGCGACCATGATGGATAAAGAGGTGTATGAAGAGTGTCATCCTTTCCTCATTGGCTCCGTTCCCATCATCCGCCGCGCGATGGCCATCAAACACTGTGATTTTTCGATCAATGTCATCACTTCTCCTGCCGAAGCCAAATTCACCTGGGGTACGTTAGATGTTCTGGAAACCGGTGAATATGATTGCGATAGCATCGAATGGGGTAAGGTCCAGCAACTGGCCGGGAAGATGTCCCTTGATTACGTCATGAAATCCATTGAGCTGGGCATGGCTGGCGACATTGATGTGGTCTCTACCGCGCCGATCCATAAAGAAGCGATCAAACTCGCGGGCTGTAAACTGCCAGGGCATACGGAAATTTATCAGGTGGAAACCGGTTCGGACTACGGCCTGACGATGTTTCATGTGCAAAAACTGCGGGTGTTTTTCGTCAGCCGCCATATCGCGCTGAAAGCAGCCTGCGACTATGCGAATAAAGAAAGTGTTCTCGCCTGCGTGCAGCAAATTCATCATGAATTCACCGCGTTGAATATTAACAATCCACGTATCGCCGTCGCCGCACTCAACCCGCACGCCTCGGATAACGGCCTGTTTGGTCATGAAGAGAAAGACAACCTGATTCCTGCCGTCAAAGCCGCTCAGGAAATGGGCATCAACGCGATAGGCCCGATTCCGGCGGATTCTGTTTTCCATCTCGGAAAACAAGGGCATTACGACGCCATTTTGTCGCTCTATCACGATCAAGGGCATATCGCTTGCAAAACGCTCGACTTCGAGCGCTCCATCACCATCACTTTCGGCCTGCCATTTATGCGCAGCTCTGTCGACCACGGCACGGCTTTTGATATTGCAGGCACAGGCAAAGCCGGCACGGTCAGCATGCTGGAATCGACGCTGGTTGCCGCGCGTTACTGGAAGATGAAGCACTAATCTATCGCGGGACACAGCCTAATGCTGGTTTCAGACCACCGGGGGAGAACACACCATGACGCGCTATTTGGAAATTATCAAGGGCGGCAAAGGTTGGGGCGGGCCGCTGCTCGTTAATGTCACACCAGGGAAAAAAATTGCTTATATCACCGGGGGGATTCGTCCCACCGTGGTCGACCGGTTAATGGAGCTCACCGGCTGGGAATCGGTGGATGTCTTCAAACACGGAGAACCGGATGAACAGGAGATCGGTTTAGTGGTCATCGACTGCGGCGGCACCCTGCGCTGCGGTCTGTATCCCAAACGCGGGATCCCGACGATAAACCTTCACCCGACCGCGAAAACCGGCCCGCTGGCCGAATACATTCGAGAGGATATCTACGTTTCTGATGTCACACCCGCCGGTATTCGGTTACGGGCGGAGGGGAAGCAAGGGGACAAACTGGGCATCGTCGCTGACGACCTCACTGGCGCAACCACGATCGGCGTTCTGCTGGCCCGTAGCGGCATGAAGACCGCGGCCTTTTTTGATACTGCATCATTCAGCGACTGTGAGTCAGACTGGCAGGCCATGGTGATCAGCAGCGATAGCCGTCCTCTGCCTAAAGCTGAAGCGAAAAACCGGGTGAGGAATGCGACTCAGGCTCTGCTGGAACGCGGCGCGGTATATTTCACTAAGCGGGTTGATACCACACTACGTGGCGGTATTGGCTACGAAATTGATGCCATGCTGGAAGTGCTGCCGCAGAAAACCGTCGCGGTGGTGGTGCCAGCCATGCCACAGTCACGCCGTATTGTAGTCGGCGGCTACTCGGTCATTGATTCCGTCGCCCTCTCTTGCACTGATGTGGCTAAAGACGTGCGTACGCCGGTGACAGAAACCTTTGTTCCAGGGTTGCTTAGTGAGCAAACCCATCATCAGGTGAAACATGTTCCCCTGTCTTGCGTGCTAAAGGGCTATCACGCCATCAGCGATGCGCTGGTTCAGCAGCAGCGGGAAGGCGCTCGCGTGATTGTCGTCGATGCGATTTCACTGGCCGATGTGGAAAATATTGCTCGCGCGGTCACCAGGCTGAACTGGAATGTGCTGGCCGTCGACCCCGGCCCCTTCACCGAGCGTCTGGCCTTTACCCGAGAAATGATCCGCGACGAGGAACGCAAAGAGAAGGCGCACATTCCTCAGGAACAACAGCAGGGTTCCATTATTGTCGTCGCAGGCAGCGCAACGCCGGTCACCAAAAAGCAGCTTACCGCACTTATTGAAACCGACCCGCGCGTTTGCCACATTCCTGTGGATGCCGAATTGCTGATTGATAAAGAACATTCGGCGGATATCGAAGTAGAAAGGGTGGTCAGGCAGGCGCTGGAATGCGTGAAAACTCACGCCAATGCCATCTTCGTATTTGAATCCGCATTAACAGGCCGTCTGCTCGATCTCAATGAAGAAGAACAGCGCTTCGGGCTGGCGCACGGTCAGGCAGCGGAAAATATCAATCAGGGTCTGGGAAATATCGTCAAAACGGTGCTTGATGCCGCCGCCTCTGAGATTAAAGGGCTGTATATGACAGGTGGCGATACCATGGTCAACGTGCTCAAACAGCTCGGCGCTAACGGTATTGAAATGGTGGATTACGTTATTCCTCAAACCGATCTGGTCAAAATTATTGGCGGTGAGTATGAAGGGTTAGTTTGTGTCGGGAAAGGCGGCCTGACCGGACCAGAGGATATTATCCACACCATTATTCATCATATTCACCGGGAAACGCTGCAATAAATAAAACGCAGTAAAAAAGAGAGAAAAAGAAAGTCGATATAAGCAATAAATCCGACGTATTGCATCGGTCTGATTAACAGGCCTGGATGTTGCTCTACCCTACAAGAGAGAAACACCATGAAAAATATAAATATTCTGGAAAAAATGAATAAAGTCCCTGGCGGACTGATCATTATCCCCCTGCTGGCGGCGATATTGATGAATACCTTTACGCCGTCGCTCCTGCAAATAGGCGGCCCCACAACGGCATTATTTAAAGCAGGTTCCAGCGCCATGATGGGAATATTCCTTCTCATCTGCGGCTCATCAATTAATATTCGTCAGGCGGGTCTCCCTCTCTATAAAGGTACCATTCTACTGATGCTGAAATTCAGTGCGGGCGCACTGGCGGTATGGTTGATGGGCACCTTTTTTGGGCCTGCTGGTTTCTTCGGAATTTCAACGCTGGCGTTTATTGCCTGCATCACCAGCTCAAACAGCTCGCTGTATATTGCGTTATGTAGTAACTACGGTGATGCCAGCGATGCGGGTGCCATCTCCGTTTTCTGTATTAAAGACGGCCCCTTCGTCACGATGGTGGTTCTCGGTGTCAGCGGTTTAGCCAATATACCGTTTGCTGCCTTGCTTTCCATGCTTATCCCGCTACTCATCGGCATGCTGTGGGGCAACCTTGACGAGAAATTCAAGCAACTCTGTGCCGCATCTCAGCCGTTGGTCATTATTATCATGTCCTTTGCTATCGGTGCTAATTCCAGCATGCACACCGTCTTTACGGCAGGTTTATCCGGCATTGTTCTGGGCATCATTTCCGCCCTCACCGGGTTGGTTTTCTACTTCCTGTACAACTTATTTCTGAAACGAAAAACAGCGCTGGGTGCCGCGCTGGGTACCACCGCGGCCAGTTCGGCCCTCACCCCAGCCATGGTGGCACAGGCGGATCCCAGCCTTCAGGTCTTTGTTGATTCCGCCACGGCGCAGTTGGCAACAGCCAGCATTATTACCATGCTCACCGCGCCCGTGCTCGTCGCCTGGTTTGATAATCGGCTGAAGAAAAAAGGCATTATTCCATCAGGCGAAGAAAGTCATGCGCTACAGGCTGAACCATCCCATGCACTCAATACACCAGCAGATAAGCAAAAGTAAGGGAAAGAAAAATGAGGCGGATTATCTGGCAGGCAGCAATAAGCTCGGTAGGAGAAAGTGCAGCATTATTTCTGGCTGAGAAACGCCTCATTCTTTTCAGTGATAACGCGCCTAAAGATATTCGAGATTATTGCATTACTCACCATGATGGAACGTTAATTCAGCCACTTTCCGTTCATCAGAAAATGGAATTATTCGGCATCACGTATTCAATTAGTGCAGTCGGTGATGTAGCAAGCCAAAACCTGAAAGAACTGGGACATATCACACTGTTATTTGATGGAGCAGAAAACGCGGAACTACCCGGCACTCTTCACCTGATAGGGCCGGTACCCACGGTCTTATCAGCACAGGGGAATATGACGATCTTCGAAGAGTCATCGTAACACTGGCATGAAAAGACGACGCTTTTGATAACTGACGGTTTTTAACTATTAGTCGTTTTAACTATCACTATTTTTAAATGTTACTTTTTTAAACATCGCTATTTTTAAATATTAATGGCTTTAATAAAACGTAAGGACAATCACCATGAAACCAATCGCTATTGGCGCAGATGATGCCGCCTGGAGTTTACGCGATATTCTCACCCGTTATCTGGATTCGCTCTCTATTCCCTGGGTCGACTTTAGCAGTGACAAAAATCAGGACAACACCATCTACCCCGACGTCGCACATGCGGTCGCGGTATCGATTAAAGCGGGAACACACGAACGCGGAATCCTGCTGTGTGGCACTGGCATCGGTATGAGCATTGTGGCAAATAAGGTGACTGGCGTACGTGCAGCACAGTGCCATGACACCTATTCCGCTCAGCGGGCCAGAAAAAGCAACAACGCGCAGATTATCGCGCTTGGCGCACGAGTCATTGGCCCCGAGCTGGCAAAAGAGATTGTGGGTGCCTGGCTGGATGCCGAATTTGAAGGCGGCGGCTCCACATCGAAGGTTGAAAAAATCGGCTATTACGAGCATCAGGAAAGCGCCCGTTAAGCAGCGCTGGCGGCGGCGTTCGCACAATCACGCCGCATATGTCCCTCTTCGCAACGTCTTTTCCAATGACAGTAATCAGAAAAAGCGCATGTCATTCTGCCCACTCATGGTGCAGTGTGGCATGGCGTGGCGGACACAATTCCGCTCATTTCCTTTTTTGCTATACCAAGGAGCTCACTCATGAACCAACTCGACGCCCTTAAACAATTTACCGTGGTGGTCGCCGATAGCGGTGATATCGACTCCATTCGTCAATTTTCACCGCAAGATGCCACCACCAACCCGTCGCTGATCCTGAAGGCTGCGACGCTGCCGCAGTATCAGCCGCTGTTTGATGACGCCATTGCCTACGCGCATCAGCAAGGCGGTAGCCAAGAGACCCAGCTCATCAACGCCAGCGACCGACTGGCGGTAAATATCGGTGCGGAAGTGCTGAAAAGCATTCCGGGGCGCATCTCCACCGAAGTGGATGCCCGCCTCTCGTTCGATCGCGGCATGTGTGTGGCGAAAGCCCGCAAACTGATCGGAATGTATCAGGAAAAAGACATTCCACGTTCACGCATTCTGATTAAACTCGCCGCCACCTGGGAAGGCATTCGCGCCGCCGAAGAGCTGGAAAAAGAGGGGATCAACTGCAACCTGACGCTGTTGTTCTCATTCGCTCAGGCACGCGCCTGCGCCGAAGCGGGTGTCTTTCTGATCTCCCCGTTTGTAGGTCGGATTTATGACTGGTATCAGGAAAAACAACCCACCCGCGACTATCAGGCCGAGAACGATCCCGGCGTGATCTCCGTGCGTAATATCTATGACTATTACAAACGCCACCGCTACCAAACGGTGATCATGGGGGCCAGTTTCCGTAAAGTGGAACAGATTCTGGCGCTGGCGGGATGCGATCGCCTGACGATTTCCCCTGCGCTGCTGGAACAGCTAAAAAACAGCAATGCGCCCGTTGAACGTCAACTGACGCCATCAACCGAAGGGTTCCATCATCCTTCGCCGCTGTCTGAAGCCGAGTTCCGCTGGGAACACCATCAGGACCCGATGGCCGTCGATAAACTGGCGGAAGGCATTCGTCTGTTCGCCGCCGATCAACAAAAGCTGGAAGCGCTGCTGGCAGCCAAGTTGTAATTTCAGGAGTCAAGCATGTCCTCTCGTAAAGAACTTGCCAATGCTATCCGCGCGCTGAGCATGGATGGGGTGCAGAAAGCCAAATCCGGTCACCCGGGCGCACCGATGGGCATGGCCGATATCGCCGAAGTCCTGTGGCGCGATTACCTCAACCATAATCCCGCCAACCCCAACTGGGCCAACCGCGACCGCTTCGTGCTGTCCAACGGCCACGCGTCCATGCTGATTTACAGCCTGCTGCATCTCTCCGGCTACGACCTGCCGATTGAAGAACTGAAAAACTTCCGTCAGTTGCATTCCAAAACTCCGGGTCACCCGGAATACGGCTACACCGCTGGCGTGGAAACCACCACCGGCCCGCTGGGTCAGGGGATTGCCAACGCGGTCGGTATGGCGATTGCCGAGCGCACGCTGGCGGCACAGTTCAACCGGCCGGGTCACGAGATTGTTGACCACCACACCTATGCCTTCCTGGGGGACGGCTGCATGATGGAAGGGATTTCCCACGAAGTCTGCTCGCTGGCGGGCACCATGAAGCTCGGTAAGCTGACCGCGTTTTATGATGACAACGGCATCTCCATCGACGGCCACGTTGAAGGCTGGTTTACCGATGATACTGCTGCCCGCTTTGAAGCCTACGGCTGGCACGTGGTGCGCGGCGTGGACGGCCACGATGCGGACGCCATCAAACGCGCCATTGGCGCAGCGCAGCTTGTCACTGACAAACCGTCGCTGCTGATGTGCAAAACCGTGATTGGCTTTGGTTCACCGAACAAGGCGGGTACGCACGACTCCCACGGCGCGCCGCTGGGTGAGGCAGAAGTGGCGGCCTCCCGCGAACAGTTGGGCTGGACGCACGCGCCGTTCGACATTCCGGCTGATATCTATGCCGCCTGGGATGCCAAACCGGCCGGTCAGCGCAAGGAAGCAGCCTGGAACGAAGCGTTTGCCGCCTACGCCAGCGCCTACCCGGAACTGGCTGCCGAGTTCAGACGCCGTACTGCCGGTGAGCTGCCTGCCAGCTGGCAGGCGGATGCACAGAAATTTATCGACGAGTTGCAGGCCAATCCGGCAAAAATCGCCAGCCGCAAAGCCTCACAGAACGCACTGGAAGCCTACGGCAAACTGCTGCCGGAATTCCTGGGCGGCTCTGCCGACCTAGCACCGAGCAACCTGACCATCTGGTCCGGCTCGGTCTCGCTGGATAAAGACCACGCAGGCAACTACATCCACTACGGCGTGCGCGAATTCGGCATGACAGCGATTGCCAACGGGATTGCGCTGCACGGTGGCTTTGTGCCGTACACCGCGACCTTCCTGATGTTTGTAGAATACGCGCGTAATGCGGTACGCATGGCCGCGCTGATGAAAATCCGCAGTATCTACGTCTACACCCACGACTCCATCGGTCTGGGTGAAGACGGCCCGACGCACCAGCCGGTTGAACAGCTGGCCAGCCTGCGCGTGACGCCGAACATGAGCAACTGGCGTCCGGCAGACCAGGTGGAAACGGCGGTGGCGTGGAAATACGCCATTGAGCGTCAGGACGGCCCGACGTCGTTAATCCTGTCCCGTCAGAATCTGGCGCAGCAGCCCCGCACGGCGGAGCAACTGGCAAACGTGGCGAAAGGCGGCTATGTGCTGAAAGACAGCGACGGCCAGCCTGAGCTTATCCTGATTGCCACCGGCTCTGAAGTCGAGCTGGCGGTTGGCGCGTATGACAAGCTGACTGCCGCAGGCCGCAAGGTGCGCGTGGTGTCAATGCCGTCTACGGATGCGTTCGACAAGCAGGATGCGGCCTACCGTGAAGCGGTGCTGCCGAAGGCGGTATCGGCGCGGGTGGCGATTGAAGCGGGTATTGCGGACTACTGGTACAAGTACGTCGGCCTGAACGGCGCGATTATCGGCATGACGAGCTTCGGCGAATCCGCCCCGGCTGAGCTGCTGTTCGCAGAATTCGGCTTCACCGTGGACAATGTGGTAGAAAAAGCGCAGGCGCTGCTGAAGTAACAGTGTAATAAAGTCGTACCACGATGTGGTGTGAACAAGGATCGCAAATAGATACACCGTTTGCGATCCCACACCATTCATTGGTTTCATTATGTCGGCAGTATCTGTTAGTTCCTTCCTGACACGACGATAAAACTGAGTATTGAATCGTATTTTTAGCTCATGAAGATGTTAAATGAATTAGGTATTAGCTACTATCAGCCTCACAGTAAAATTATGGAAACTTTTGTGTGGCAACGATTACCGATATCGCTCGAAAAGCCGGAGTGGCAGCCTCAACCGTTTCTCGCGTACTTAATAACGATCCCAGCCTGTCCGTAACCAAAGAAAAGCGCCAACTCATCAAGAGCATTGCCCATGAGTTGGCCTATTTATCGCCCACACAACGTAAGCAGCAGAAAAAAAGGTTAGATAACTCGCTTGTTGTACGGTCCCATTTCAAAATGGATAATGACAATTTATTAAATCTTGCCGTCGTCCACTTTCTTACCCCCTCAGAAGAACTCAACGACCCTTATTTCACCGCAATGCGTATTGGCATTGAAAACCGCTGCCACCATTTTAATATTTCGTTACGCAATCTATTCACCACAAATTTATCATCCAATAGTCATACTTTAACTCAGGCTCAGGCGATCATTTGTGTCGGCCACTTTAGCGATAACGATATCGCCTTAATCTATTCATTAAATAAAAACCTGATCTTTATTGATTCTGCCCCTCTCGATAAAAAATGTGATGCCGTGCTTTTTGATCGGGAAGCGGCTGCACGCGAAGTATTACATTATATTGTTAATAGCGGCGCTCAACGCCCGGCATTTATTGGAAACAACGAAAGCCGGCTGCATGTATTTCAAGAGATAACCCAAAAATACGGCATCTACCACGAATCACGGTGTAAAGTCAGCCAGTTATTCTGTATCGAGTCCGGCTATCAGGCGATGAATGAGTTGCTGCAACAAAAAGAATGGCCTGATGTCGTATTCGCAGCGACAGACATTATCGCGATTGGCGTGTACCGCGCGGTTCAAGAGAAAGGCATTGCTATTCCCAGACAAATAAAAGTGGTCGGAATGAATGATATCCCTACGGCACAGCATCTCAATCCCAGTTTGACCACAATGCGGCTCTACCCTACGGAGATGGGCGAAGCCGCCGTCGATCTGTTCTTAGAGCTAGTGGCAGGACGCTATTATAAGAAACACGTACAGGTTGGTTATGAGATGGTCTGGCGTGAAAGTTTTACTCTCAGCACGATGTAGCGGTGTCCAATTTATAATCCCCCTTTCAATGGCTTACTTTTTCCTACCTTTACCAATAAAACGGCCACGCAATCTACGCGGCCAGGGAGCATCAATTAGCGGTTATTTTCCATAGCTGATTCCATCCTCCATTGTCATGCCATTGAATACCGAGTGCACCATTCTCTGTCGAACGACTACTGATATCCAAAAGCTTTCCACTATTTCTATTCATGATTTTATAATAGCCATCGCCAGCATCCAAAATCAGCCATTGCTGGCTAAAATGGCCCGTGTTGTACATTTGTATAATTTGCGCGCCCTCCTCATTGGCACTGGAAGCAATATCGATGTACTTTCCACTATTAACATTCACCAGATTAAAATAACCATTACCAATCGCGTTAAAATAAAAACGCTGACTGTCCCAGTTATCATCACTATATTGTTCAAGCCATGCGTTATCTTCATGCGAACCGCCCACGACATTGAGCGATTTATCGCTATGCCGATTAGCGATCTTATAACGTGTTCCGTTGATAAAATTGATTTGCGATTCAGCAAACGCGTCCAATGCGCGGGTAAATTGCAATACATTGTTTGAAACTCGCGTCGTTGCACCTAATGCGTAGCCATCCGGCAACACACTGGCATTACCCGCAGGTTCCCAATAAAAAACGCCAATCCCTTTATTCTCCGGCACCGCTTTAACAAGATTAATCGTATCTTTAATCGTCCAGTAACTGTCTGTCGGGTTGGTTTCCAAACCGCCGACTTCAACGACCATGACTTCCTTACCATACCGGCTCGCCATATCATTGAGATTACTTGCCAGTAATCCAGTAAGCTCCCAATAGTTTTTCCCCTCCCAATAAGGGTAGAAAGAAAAGCCAATCACATCGGTTTTCCCACCGTGCGTGGTGAGGAAATTGTCAAAAAACCAGCGAGCGTTTGAATTATTATCCCCATGTGCCAGATGGCTAATGACTTTAGAGGAAGAGCTGACCGCTTTAACCGCATCATAACCCGCGTTCAGTAGCTGCGTTAAATTGGCAAACCGACTGGTACTGCCTTCCGGTAGTAAAATGCCGGGGTTCATTTCATTACCAACCTGTACCCATTCAGGCGTCACGCCTGCGGATACCAATGCGCTCATCACCTCATGCGTGTGGTTATAAACGGCCGTCGTTAATTGGCTAAGATTGTAGTTCGCCCACGCTGCGGGTTTGATTTGATGGCCAGGATCCGCGAAAACATCGCTGTAGTGAAAATCCACCATAACGCGCATTCCCATCGCTTTGGCACGCTGCGCGGCCTCTACCACGCGGGTTTTATCCGTATAGCCGAGCATCGTCCAGGTCGTATTATCTTTATGCCATAACGCGCTGGGATCGGGATTAACAAAAACACGTAAGCGCACAGCATTTATGCCGTGATCGCGCAATATCTGCAATACATCACGCTGAGTTCCGGCATCGTCACGCCAGGTGACTCCCCGATCTTCCAATTGTTTTACCCAGCCAATATCTGCGCCATAAGCAAACGGCTGCGCCTTAGCCAGATTCGTCGCCATGAACCCTATAAACAGCATTAACAATACAGAGATCATTCCTGAATAATTATTCTTTTTCATTCATTTCTCCTTGAGGTCACACGCAGGTACAGATTTAAAAAAACTGGAATATTGATAAAAATAAATCTCATATAAGAAACCAAGTGGCTAATATTGATAGCCACCTGGTTAGATTTATTATTTTCCATTTACGCCACAGAGCCTTTTTAATGGCGTTATTCTCAACGTTAAAGACAGTTATTTTTTAATTAATGCGTTTTCCATTTTCATCAAAAAAATGCAGATTTTCACTACGACATCTCAGCGGGATGGTTGAGTAAGGCGCAATACTGTTGTCACCCGACAAATGTACCTTAAAATGATTCACACCAGAGTAAGCACCAAAAATATATGTCGCATTGCCCAGTCTTTCGGTGACCTCACTATTGATCGACAAGCTGACATCACCACCATTCGGGTCAATACTCAGGTGTTCAGGGCGAATACCCACGGTAATTTTCTGATCGGTTCGTAGCCCGTGGTTCGCAAGATTAACGGAAAGTGTATTGAGATTATTGATCAAGAGACTCACGTTATTCCCTTCGACCTGTGTCACCTCTCCGGGTAGAAAATTCATATTCGGCGAACCAATAAAACCGGCGACAAAAAGATTCTCTGGCTTATGGTATAACTCCATCGGTGTGCCAACCTGTTCAATATATCCTTTATTTAACACCACGATTTTATCCGCCAACGTCATCGCTTCTACCTGGTCGTGCGTCACATATATCATGGTATTACGCATTTCCTGATGCAGTCTGGCAATCTGTAAACGCATTTCCACACGCAACTCGGCATCGAGGTTCGATAGAGGTTCATCGAATAAGAACACTTTAGGATCGCGTACAATTGCCCGCCCAATCGCAACGCGCTGGCGTTGACCACCAGACAGTTGTTTTGGTGTACGGTCTAACAAGGCTTCAAGCTGAAGCGTCATCGCTGCCTTGCGCACCATTTTTTCTACTTCGGCTTTAGGGTGCCCATTCATTCTTAACCCAAATCCCATGTTTTCAGCCACGGTCATATGCGGATACAGCGCATAGGATTGGAAAACCATCGCAATCCCTCGCTCTGCGGGATCAAAATGGTTAACTAAGCGGTTATCAATATGAATTTCGCCCTCTGTTATTTCTTCCAATCCAGCGATCATTCTCAGCAACGTCGATTTACCACATCCCGATGGGCCAACGAATACCACAAATTCGCCAGAATAAATGTCAAGATTGATACGATGGATCGTCTCCGTCTTATCGTAACGTTTCACTATATTTTTGAGTAAAATATCAGCCATGTGAACCTCAAACTTTAATTTTCTATTGAGAGCGTATTACTTTACCGCGCCCGTCATGCTGGCGATAAATTGCTTCTGCATGGCAAAGAAGATAAGTAAACTGGGAAGTGTTGAAATCACCGTTCCAACCATAATCAATCCGAAATCTGGCGAGTAGGCAGAAGCAAAACTCGATAACACCAGATTGATCGTTTTTAATTCATTAGATTGAAGGACAATAAGCGGCCAGAGAAAGGCATTCCATGACGTCATGAAAACAATAATAAAAGCAGCGGAATAACTGGCACGCATAATCGGCACATAGACATACAGGAAAATTTTCCATTCTGCGACGCTTTCAACGCGCGCAGCATCAATCAACTCTCTCGGAAACGTTTTAGTACACTGCCTGAAGTAAAAAATAATAAATGCCCCGGCCACGGTCGGCATGATCACCGCAAAGTGCGTATCCAGTAACCCTGCCTTACCAAACATGGTGAAAAGCGGGATCATTAATGCCGCGAACGGAATCATCATCGTCGTGAGTAGCGCAACATAGACACGCTCACGATTCTTACTAGAGTAAATTTCAAACGCATAGCCTGCGATAGAGCACACGACAAGCGTTGACACCGTGCTGATCAACGCAATTTTTGACGTATTCCAGAACACCAGAGCCAGATCCACCTGGCTCGTCAGGTTGGTAAAATTGACCAGTAATTGATCGCCAAACGTGAATTTCCCCATGTTGATTTGGCTGGTGCTATTCGTGCTCGACACCACCATCCAATAAAAAGGGAAAAGCGAAAAAATACTCATCAACACGAGAAAAACATGCATGAGTATGCTGTTAACTTTACTTTTCCTCATCTCATCCCTTCCGTGCCGCTTTAAACTGAATCAGTGCCAATATTGCTGAAAAAACAACAATGACGTACGAAACCGTTGCCGCATAGCCAAAGTTAGGCACAAACTTGAATGACAGGTTATAAATATAAAGCGATAACGTCAGCGTCGCATTTGCCGGGCCACCATTCGTGATATTCATCGCCTCATCAAACAGCTGTAATGTGCCAATGGTTGATGTCACACTGGTAAAAAGAATAACCGGTTTCAACAAGGGTATCGTAATGAAGAAAAATTGCTTAATCGGGCTGACGCCATCAACTCGGGCAGCCTCATAAATCGATTTATCAATATTCTGCATAGCGGAAAGATAAAATATCATATTATATCCCGTCCAACGCCATGTAATGGCAATAATGATCGTTACCTTCGCCCAGAAAGGATCGGATAGCCACGGAATGGGATCATCAATAACATGAATAAACAGCAAGAATGAGTTAATCACGCCATCCAATTCAAACATGCTCTTAAAAAGAATTGAGTAGGCAACCAGTGAGGTTACACAGGGTAAAAAGATCGCTATTCTAAACCATTGGCGATATTTAAGCTGAGACGAATTCAAACAAGAAGAAATGGCCAATGACAATAAAATCATAATCGGAACTTGGATTACCAGAAACGTCAACGTATTCCAAAGTGCCGTTTTGAACATAGGATCATGAAATAAACGAATGATATTCCCCAGGCCAACAAATTGTGTCACCACACCGCGGCCAGACTGAAAAGAGAGCCAAAGTGATTTGAAAATAGGGTATATCGTCATTAAGGCAATTAATCCAACAGCGATAGCAACAAAAGCCCAGCCGTTGATGTTATAAAGCCTATTCATTTTAGGTTTATACATCTTTATCACACCATCGATTTCCGGAGAGAACTGCTTGAGGGCTTCCCGCCCTCAAGCTCACACTCGCTACTGCATAATCTGATTTTTTAGTGTCGTTTCGGCGCGTTTTAACACGTCATCGACAGAATCGCCTTTCAGTAATGCAGGTATTTCAGCAGCAATGGCGTTATCAACTTCCTGGGTATACATACCGTAGGAAACCTGTGGGATTTCAGTCACCCATTTAGAAAAATCAGCAAACACCGGTTGCCCACCAAAGAACGGATCGTGTACCGCGTAAGCAGAGCCGGAAGTCGCAGGGAGGAAAGTGGCAAGCGCACCACGATCAACCAAAAGGGTTTGATACATATTGCTATCGGCCGCGAAGGTTTTCTGCAAAAACTCAATCGCCTGTTTCGTGTTTTTGCCGCCCTTTAAGACATACCAGCTTGAGCCCCCTTGATTAGAGGCATGTACCGCTTTGTCGAGGTTCAACCGTGGGATCGGTGCGACACGCCATTTTCCTTTCTGGTCTTCAGCGCTTTTAATTGAACCAATTACCCATACACCAGAAACTACACTCGCCGATTTTCCGGCATTAAAGCTCCCCACAAAACTTGACCAACCCGAAATAGGACGTGCAATTTTCGCATCGTTAATCGCTTTAATCGTTTTTAATGTTTCTTTCAGTGCATTATTTTTAGTGAGATTGAGTTGCCCTTGATTATCGAAGAACCATTCTCCACCAGACTGCATCATAATATGAGGAAGAACCACATCGTTCATATCGTAGGTCAGCATATCAACACCGGTTTTCGCTTTTACCTGCTTACCGATCTCAATATATTTATCCCAGGTAATACTGACCATATCACTCTCTTTATATCCGGCTGCTTCCAGATAATCGAGTCGATAGAACATTCCCGCCACGCCGGAATCAAAAGGAACACCGTAGACCTTATTCTCTACCGTCATCACTTTCGTTTTATAAGGTGCAAACTGGCTATAATCGATAACATCCTGTAATGGGATAAACGAGTCAGGATAAGCCTGAAGATATTTCTGAGCATTATAATCTTCAATCAGTACAATATCAGGAAGCGAGTTTTTAACCCCAGAAGCCAACATGGTATTCAATTTCTGTTCAATATCTTCTTTACCAGAGTCGATCACTTTCAGACTAAAACTGGGATCGGCTTTTTTATATATCGACGAGGCCTCATGCATTGCCGCGACATTGAAGTTAGGATCCCAGGCCCATACGGTGACTTCAGCAGCCAGACTTTGACTTGATACGCCCAGCGTGAGCAATGAAACTGCAAATAGGGTGGATACTTTATTCTTGATCTTCATCAGAGCAGTCCTTCTTTACTTTTTGTAAAGAAAGAATATGAGTTACTGCATAATGAAGCAACGAGTTACACCGCTTACATTCTTTCATCCGGTGATACGGGTCACACAACGGGGTGAGAAATGACTAAATATTCGATCTAAATACAAAAATTTTAGGAAAAATTTCCCCCCTATAGCGCACATACCAACCGATAAAAGCGACTAAAATAAAGACAAAATCCAGATCATACCATTGAAAATAAAACAAAAAATGAAAATATAAAAACAGAGAAAAAGGTTATTCGGTTAATATTAACCACAATCACGCCGTCACCATGAAATGACACAAGAATGAAAGCGTTACCACACAACTTCAAGAGGCACACGAGGATACCCGTGTGCCGCAAACCCTGTCTATGTTCTGACAAACCAGCCGCGAATGATCGCGTGCTGTAGCAGCATGATGGTTTTGCCGTCTTTAATCCTACCATCGTTCATCATCGCGACGGCTTCGCTGAACGGCAATTCCAGCACTTCGATATCTTCATCTTCCACACCGCCGCCCGAGTTATCCCGTAGCGATTCATCGTATTCGGCCGCAAAGAAGTGCAGCCGTTCTGTGACACCGCCGGGCGACATGTAGGCATCGAACAACTTCTCGACGTTACCAACCGCATAACCGGTTTCTTCTATCGCCTCATTACGGATGCACTCTTCGGGCGAATGATCGTCCAGTAACCCCGCGCACGCCTCCAGCAGCATGCCGCTCTCGTTACCGTTGACGTAGGTAGGAATACGGAACTGCCGCGTCAGGATCACCGTGCCTTTCGCCCGGTTGTACAGCAGAATCGTCGCACCATCACCACGGTCGTAAACCTCACGAATTTGGCGCACTACACCGCCATTCTTTCTTTTTAAATCAAAAATATATTTATGAAGAATAAACCAGTGGTCGGACAGCAGCTTCTTTTCGACGATATCAATGGGAGACGACATGCAAACACCTCGACGATCGATGGCTGGAGGAACGCTTTTCATATAGTAGAGTCACACATCATATCCCCTTTTCGCCCCGACATAAACGGGCAGGGAAACGCAGGCGCAGCGGTAATTACGACATAACCTTTTCACTAACCGAATGATTTTTATGATTTATCGTCGCGCTTCCATTTCGCTCTTTTCGTCCATCTCTGGTTTCTCGTCTATGCTATACCCTAAGTTATTCGCGTTTCAGGAAGTCACGCTGCGCTTTTGTTACCTCCACCACCACCGCCAATTCGCCATAGCGTGCATACCGCAACCGCCTTCCTGACCCGCTCAAATTCCATACCGCATCACTTCTCCAACAACATCATCGAGGTAGACAACATGAGCCATTTCATTTTCTCTTCACCTAGAAAATATGTTCAGGGTCGCGGCGTGCTGGATGAGCTGGGCGAGCAGCTTAAGCCGCTAGGTACGAAAGCCTTTCTGATGGCGGACAGCATCGTGTGGGACATCATCGGCCAGCGCGTCGATACCTCTCTTAAACAGGCGAGCATCGGCCACCATTACGAGCGCTTTAACGGTGAGGCGTCCAGTAACGAAATCACGCGCCTTGCCAAGTTGGCGCGTGACGCTGGTACGAATATCGTCGTCGGATTAGGTGGCGGCAAAACGCTGGATACCGCGAAAGCTGTCGCCGATGAACTGAAACACAACGTCGCGATCGTCCCAACCGTGGCGTCAACGGATGCACCGTGCAGCGCGCTGTCTGTCATCTACACCGACGACGGCGTGTTTGAATCCTATCGCTTTTACGATAAAAACCCCGATCTGGTACTGGTCGATACCGCCGTCTGCGCTCAGGCTCCTGCCCGCCTGTTTGCCTCAGGCATTGCCGATGGGCTGGCTACGTTTGTCGAAGCACAGGCGGTTCTGCGTTCTCACTCACTTTCCATGTTGGGCGGTAAACCCACGCTAGCGGGCATGGCGATTGCCGAAACCTGCGAAAAAACACTACTCACCTACGGCTACAGCGCCTATAAAGCAGTGGAGAAAGGTGCCGTCACGCCAGCGGTGGAATCTGTGGTTGAAGCGAATACGCTGCTTTCCGGCCTCGGGTTCGAGAATGGCGGGCTGGCTGGCGCTCACGCTATCCACAACGGTTTTACCGCGATTAAAGGCGATATCCACCACCTCACGCACGGGGAAAAAGTCGCCTATGGCACGTTAACGCATATGGTGCTGGAGCAGCGCCCCGATGAAGAAATCGCACGCTACATCCGCTTTTACCGCGCCATCAACATGCCAACCCGGTTAAAAGATCTGCATCTGGAAAATGAGTCGTTTGAGAATCTGGTCAAAGTCGGAGAGCTGGCGTGCAGCGACGCCGATACGCTGAAAAATCTGGACAGCGGGTTAACGGCAGAAGACGTCGCCCACGCGATTGTTGCCGTCGACGCGTTCAGTAAAACGATCGCATAGCGGTAGCTGCGGTAAAAAGCCCGACGTCAGCACGATCGATCCAATGGCGTCGGGTGTGATACACAAGCCTCTCCACATCACAAAGAAAAACGTTCTCTTTACGTCATCAACCTGCTCATTACTATTCACTTTTATTTGCTGAGAAAATGGGCAGGATAACGGCATGTTCTCTGTACTTTGGGTCATCGCATAATGGATCGTCCTCGCCTTATTCCCCTCTCGGATACGCTGACGCTTGCCCTTTTCGGGACGATCGTGCTGGCGTTAGGCATGGGGCTTGGACGCTTTTTGTATACGCCGATGCTGCCCGTGATGCTGGAAGAGAGCAGCTTCACCTTCAACCAGCTTTCCTATATTGCCAGCGCGAACTACGCTGGCTATCTGTTCGGTAGCCTGTTTTTCTCTTTCAGCCGTCGCGCCTCAGCCTCTCACCCCATGTTCCTGATGTTTAGCGCTGCCGCCGCGAACGGCATTTTGCTCTTCGCGATGGCACTGACCACCCACACGATGCTGGTCATGCTTATTCGTTTCCTCGCCGGGA
This sequence comes from Pectobacterium artocarpous, assembly GCF_046159765.1. Taxonomy (NCBI): domain Bacteria; kingdom Pseudomonadati; phylum Pseudomonadota; class Gammaproteobacteria; order Enterobacterales; family Pectobacteriaceae; genus Pectobacterium; species Pectobacterium artocarpous. The sequence continues at coordinate 9,938 of NZ_JBJXVK010000009.1, read as the reverse complement.
TCGCCAGTGCAGCAATGATGATCTTCGGTTCGTTGACCATTTTGCACCATACCCAGAATCACAGTAGGCAGACTCACGTTATCGCCTCGCTCTACGCCGGAGTAGGTGTGGGGATCGTATTGGGCAATGAATTCATCATCATCGGACGGCATTACGCCCTCACCGCCGGGTTATTATGGTGGGGTGCCGCTCTGCTCTCCACGCTACTTCTGATTGCCTTATTCATCCTTTCTCCGCCTAAATCCAGCGTCGCGCCGCAGCCGCTGACGAATACCGATGAGCCACCTCTGCCTGGCTGGCGGCGGCTTGCGTTGTTGTATGGCCTTGCAGGCTTCGGGTATATCATCATCGCCACCTATCTGCCGTTGATGGTGACTGCACTGGGTATGCCGCATTTATCTCTTCATCTCTGGTCGCTGGTTGGGCTGGCCATCATTCCCGGCTGTTTTTTCTGGCTATGGGCTGCCAGCCGCTGGGGAACCTTGCCCAGCCTAACAGCAAACCTGCTCATTCAGGGCATATGCGTCCTGCTGACGCTGTTCAGCCACTCTCCCATAGCGCTGATATTCAGTGGTATCGGCTTTGGTGCTACCTTTATGGGAACGACCTCGCTGGTGATGCCCTTCGCCAAACGGCTACGCGCACCGCACAGCATCAACCTGCTTGGTCTGGTGACGCTCACTTACGGCATTGGCCAAATTCTTGGTCCACTGCTCACCAGCGCCTTGACGAATACCAACGCTATCGCGCCAGCGATACTGTGCAGCGCAGCAGCACTTTTCATCGCGGCAGGGCTCTGTTTCCCCTTCCGTCGACCACAACCATAACCCCGGAGAACCCATGCCATACGTCAACATCAAAATCACCAATGAAGGTGCCACCACTGAACAAAAACGTCAGTTGATTGAGGGCGTGACCCAACTGCTGGTCGATGTGCTAAACAAAAACCCGAAAACCACCGTCGTCGTGATTGATGAAGTCGACACGGACAACTGGGGGATAGGCGGCGTTCCGGTGACGGAGCTGAGGAAGGCTAGTAACCAGTAACCAGTAACCAGTAACCAGTAACCAGTAACCAGTAAATAGTGAAACGGTGCCACATACGTGGCACCAGACTTATATCCCCAGCATCGTATCAATGAGCAGATACATATTCAGAGAAACCACGAGAACGACAATAAGTTGCCCAATACGCTGTACCCATTTGCCGTTGACCATCGTTCCCATCAGTTCACGGTTGCCAGTGAAGGACAACAGTGGAATCAGCGCCAGCGCAATCCCGAAGCTCAGTACCACTTGACTTAGCACCAGCACGCGCGTCGGATCCATACCGGACAGGATCACGATAAACGACGGCAGCATCGTTACGGTGCGGCGAACCCAAAGCGGAATGTGGAAACGCACAAATCCCTGCATCACCACCTGCCCCGCCAGCGTACCGACAACCGTAGAGGACAGGCCGGCGGCCACCAGGCTCAGACCAAAAATTATTGCAGCAGCTTTGCCTAACAGCGGCTCCAGCGTGAGGTAGGCTTTATCCAGATCGGCAATATTCTGATTGCCGCTGAAATGGAACGCTGCCGCCGCCGTCGCCATCATCGCCAGATTGACGAATCCGGCTATCGTCATCGCAATCGCGACATCGACTTTCGTTGCGGAATAACGCTCGGCACGGGTATGGCGGCCTTCGTGCTGCGTCAAGGAAGAGTGAAGGTAAATCACATGCGGCATAATGGTCGCCCCCAGAACACCCGCCGCCAGCAGCACGGCATCGGAGGTCGGCAGACTAGGGATCGCCATACCTTTGGCTAACGCGGATAGCTCCGGCTGAGAGAAGACCAACTCGACAATATACGCCGCTGCAACAAACAGCAGCAGTCCGCCGATAACCATCTCCAGCGGCTTCTGACCGCGCTGTTGCAACATTAAAATCAGGAAAGTTGCAATAGCGGTGAGGATCGCGCCTTCCAGCAACGACACGCCCAAGAGCAGTTTGAAACCAACCGCCGCACCGATAAATTCGGCCAGATCGGTCGCCATCGCAATAATTTCAGCCTGCACCCAATAGGCCCAAACGGCCGGACGCGGAAAGCGATCGCGGATATGTTCCGCCAGATTTTTACCCGTCGCGATCCCTAATTTGGCGGACAGCAGTTGGATCAGCATCGCCATCAGATTCGCCCACACCACCACCCACAGCAGCGTATAACCATAGGCTGCGCCAGACTGGATGTTCGTAGCGAAGTTACCCGGATCGATATAACCAATCGCCGCGATAAACGCCGGGCCCATCAAAGAGAGTTTGATCTTCCTTGATGTACGGCTTGTTGACTCAATAACACGGCTACCCGGCATAGTATGACCCTTCTAACACTGTTGTTTTATTACTCTCACAAAAACGATAATGATTATCAAGTGCATTTAGAGCGGTGATACCAATTCTTTTGATAGTTAAAGATGATGAGCCATTCAAAACCTAAAAAATATCTTTTTTATCAAACAAACCTTAACAAGATATAAACAAAAAACCCCATGCGATGGCACGGGGTTTGGAATGAAGATGCGTTGTAAATACAGTCTTAAAAGCAAAAACTATCAGTCTTGTGCTTTTGATACCGCAACCATTGCTGGACGCAACAAACGGCCGTTCAACGTATAGCCTTTTTGCATTACCATCATGACGTGGTTCGGCTGGTGATCGGCCGAAGGCAGCATCGTCATTGCCTGATGCACTTCTGGGTTAAATGGTACGTTGACCTCACCGACAACCTCAATACCAAATTTGCGGACGGCATCCAGCAATGATTTCAGCGTCAGTTCAACCCCTTCAATCATCGCAGCCAGTGATTCGTCGGCTTTGTCCGCCGTATCCAACGCACGTTCCAGATTATCGATAACTGGCAGCATTTCGCTGGCAAATTTTTCTACCGCAAATTTATGCGCTTTCTCAACATCCATTTCCGCACGGCGGCGAATGTTATCGGCTTCAGCACGGACGCGAAGCATATTGTCACGTTCACGCTGTTGCAGTTCGCTCAACTGGGCTTCCAGCTCAGCGATGCGTACATCACGCGGGTCAGCTACGTCTGCCGTCTCTGGCGTGGCATCCGTTTGCTGCCCTTTTGCTGCTTCCGTTTGATCCAGCACTTGCTCGTCAGGCGTTTTCTGTTCTTTACTACTCATGAAATTCTCCGCGGTTTAGCATTAATCTCGCTAGTTGCTTATTATGGGGATCAAAATCGGGGATTCAAGGGAACCCGTCATATATTGCTTCCCGTCGCTGCCGATACACCACGCTGAGGACAAAACAGCAATGAACACACCGCTTACAATGAACAGGCCGTTTAATTGTATTGGCATAGTCGGCCACCCGCGCCACCCAACGGCGCTGGCAACTCATGAGATGCTTTACCACTGGCTCACCGACAAAGGTTACTCGGTTCTGATCGAGCAGCAAATCGCCCGTGAACTGAACCTGAAAGACGTGCCGACCGGTAGCCTTGCCGATATCGGCCAGCAGGCAGATCTGGCCGTTGTCGTCGGCGGTGATGGCAATATGCTCGGCGCGGCGCGCGTGCTGTCGCGCTATGACATCAAGGTTATCGGCGTGAACCGTGGTAACCTCGGTTTTCTGACCGACCTCGATCCTGACCAGGCGCAGCAGCAGCTTTCTGACGTGCTCGACGGTCATTATCTGAGCGAACAACGCTTCATGCTGGAAGCACACGTTTGCCGTGCAAACCAGCCCAACAGCATCAGTACTGCCATTAATGAAGTCGTACTTCACCCGGGGAAAGTCGCACATATGATTGAATTTGAAGTCTATATTGACGACAAGTTCGCCTTTTCCCAACGTTCAGACGGCCTAATTATCGCTACGCCTACTGGCTCAACCGCCTATTCCCTTTCCGCTGGCGGCCCGATTCTGACGCCGTCGCTGGATGCGATTGCGCTGGTACCCATGTTCCCACATACGCTGTCTGCACGCCCGCTGGTCATCAACAGCAGCAGTACGATTCGGCTGAAATTTTCCTGCATTACCAATGACCTGGAAATCAGTTGCGACAGCCAGATTGCGTTACCGGTACAGGAAGGCGAAGAAGTGCTGATTCGCCGCAGCGAGCACCACCTAAATCTGATTCATCCGAAAAATTACAGCTATTTCAATACACTAAGCTCAAAACTCGGCTGGTCAAAAAAATTATTCTAAAATTCTATCCAGCTACTTTACTGTATATAAAACCAGTTTATACTGTATGTAATCACATGTGATTACATACAGGAGCTATCATGCTGGCGCAACTCACTATCAGTCACTTCGCCATCGTGCGCGAATTAGAAATCGATTTTCAGTCAGGAATGAGCGTTATCACCGGAGAAACCGGTGCGGGGAAATCGATTGCGATTGATGCCCTCGGTTTATGTCTGGGAAATCGTTCTGACGCCAGCATGGTCAGGCCGGGCGCAGCCCGCGCCGACATTTGCGCCCGCTTTGCGCTGGCAGATACCCCAACGGCACGCCAGTGGCTGGAAGAAAACCAGTTGGATGACAGCAACGAGTGCCTGCTGCGCCGCGTCATTAGCGTCGATGGTCGCTCGCGTGGCTTTATTAACGGCACCGCTGTGCCGTTGTCCCAGTTACGCGAACTCGGTCAGCACCTGATTCAAGTACATGGCCAACATGCTCATCAGCTACTGCTGCGCCCCGACCACCAAAAACACCTGCTGGATGCCTACGCCGATGAACCGAAGCTGCTGGTTGCTATGCAGCAGGTTTGGCATCAATGGCACCAAAGCTGCCGTGCGCTGGCGCAACTGCAACAGGCGGCGATTGAGCGCGAGGCCCGCCGGGAACTACTGCAATACCAGTTGAAAGAGCTGAATGAATTCGCCCCACAGTCCGGTGAATACGAACAGATTGACGTTGAATACAAGCGCCTCGCAAATAGCGGCCAGCTATTGACGATGAGCCAACAGGCCATGCAACTGCTGGGCGAAGACGAAGAGCAGAACATCATCAGCATGCTGCACAGCGTAAAGCACCAGCTTAGCGAACTCATCAGCATGGATGACAAGCTGTCTACCGTGCTGTCCATGCTCGAAGAAGCAGGCATTCAGCTCAGCGAAGCGAGCGATGAACTGCGCCACTACAGCGAACAAATGGATCTCGACCCGGTTCGCCTGTATGAACTGGAACAACGCCTGTCGCGGCAGCTCGCACTGGCTCGCAAGCACCATGTTGCTCCAGAGGCGCTCCCGGCGTTCCATCAGCAGCTACTGGAAGAACAACAACAGTTGGAACAGCAGGAAAGCGACCATGACGCGCTTAGCGCTTCCGTCGGCGAATATCATCAGCAGGCGTTGCACCTTGCAGAACAACTGCACATGCGTCGTCAGCACCACGCCAGCGAGCTGGCACAGCTCATCACCACCAATATGCGTGAGCTGGCGATGCCACACGGTCACTTCACGATTGATGTGAGATTTACACCGGACAGCCTGACGGCCACCGGTGCTGACAGTATCGAGTTCCGCGTGACCACCAACCCCGGCCAGCCACATCAGACGTTGGCGAAAGTGGCATCGGGCGGCGAACTGTCGCGTATCGCGCTGATTATTCAGGTAATCACCGCACAGAAGATGGACACGCCAGCGATGATCTTCGATGAGGTCGATGTGGGTATTAGCGGACCAACCGCTGCCATCGTCGGCAGAATGCTACGCCAGCTCGGCGAATCTACGCAGGTGATGTGCGTGACGCACCTGCCGCAGGTCGCAGGCTGCGGACATCAGCACTTCTTCGTAAGTAAACAAACGGACGGTGCAGAAACAGAAACCCTGATGCAGCCGTTGGATAAGCGCGCTCGGCTACAGGAACTGGCCCGTCTCCTGGGCGGCAGCGCCGTAACCAAAAACACGCTGGCAAATGCCAAAGAATTGCTGGCAGCCTAAAATCTACCGCAGGCAAAGGCCAGAAAGGTGCGTTACTGGTAAAAAAGCTCAACTTTTTTACCTTCCTGAGGTCATACAATCGCCTTGCAGGTTTCCAAGTCCTGCAAGGTCTATTATCATCGGCAACCTATGCCCTTAAGGAATGTAATCACTATGCGCTGTAAAACGCTGACTGTCGTCGCCGCGGTGGTTGTTATGCTGACCGCCGGTTGTTCCACACTGGAAAAGGTGGTCTATCGGCCGGACATCAATCAGGGAAACTATCTGGCACCGGCTGACGTTGCGAAAATTCACACCGGCATGACCAAACAACAGGTCGCTTATACGCTGGGTACGCCTATGATGCAGGATCCGTTTGGCAGCGATACCTGGTTTTATGTCTTCCGCCAACAGCCTGGCCATGAGTCGGTAAAACAGCAGACGCTGACGCTGACCTTCAGCGGCAGTGGCGTGTTAACCAATATCAACAACAAGCCTGCGCTGAATTAATGCTTTCAATGCCGCTTGGCTGAATCAGGATTAACGATCCCGGCAACCAGAAGCGGCACGTTAAGACGAACCCCACAATGGGCAGAGTCCTTGAAGAAAGCCAACGCACACGCGGCTTGATGTATGGCGGGTATAACAGCAGGCAAATCTGAAGGTTTCAGGTTTGCCTGTGTTTTTTGTAAGGGTATCTAAGTAACAACGAGCAGGGAAACGTCATTTTTTGTTTAGCGGTATTGCTCAGGATTTGCTCTTAGAGCGCTCGGCGCGCTGGCGACGTAGCTCTTTTGGATCGGCAATCAGCGGGCGATAAATTTCCACGCGATCACCATCCTGCACAACGTCGGCCAGCTTCGCTGCACGACTATAAATACCGACTTTATTCACCTGCAAATCGATATCATGGCGCAGCTCCAGCAGGCCCGATGCCACAATAGCCTGCTCAACCGTGCAGCCCTCTTCCAGCTTCACCGTGCGCAGATACTGGCGTTCCGGCAGCGCGTAGACCACATCAACCTGCATTGCGGACACTGTAGACCTCTTTGGCTCGCTGCGTGAAAGCTTGCACCATATTTCCGGCCAGCTCCTTGAATACTTTGCCAAAAGCGAGTTCAATCAAGGCATTGGTGAATTCAAATTCCAGATGCAGCTCGACTTTACAAGCATCAGCGCTCAGCGGCGTAAAACGCCAGTCGCCACCCAACTGACGGAACGGGCCATCGACCAACTGCATATTGATATTATTGTTATGCGTCAGCGTATTACGTGTGGTAAATGTCTTGCTTATACCCGCTTTGGAAACGTCGACTGCGGCGGTCATCTCCTCGTCGGACGAGGAGAGCACACGGCTCCCCGTACAGCCCGGTAAAAACGCGGGGTAGGAAGCGACATCATTCACCAGCTTGTACATCTGTTCAGCACTGAACGGCACCAGTGCGGAACGACTTATCTTTGGCATACTATTTTCCGAGATTCATAAAACGCGCAAAATAATAGCACTGATAGCCCGACAGACAAAAATTCTGCGAAGCTGATCGCACGATATCATTAACCACGACACGGACACACGGCGGGGATTTCATTCCCAATGACATCCAGTATAATGACGGCACTATGACAAAGAGAAAAGCATACAAACCCGGTTCCGCCACCATTGCGCAGAACAAACGCGCCCGTCACGAATACTTCATTGAGGAAGAATTTGAGGCTGGCCTTGCGCTGCAAGGATGGGAAGTTAAATCACTGCGCGCAGGCAAAGCAAACCTCAGCGACAGCTATGTCACCTTCATGAACGGTGAGGCTTACCTGTTTGGCGCGACAATCACGCCGCTGAATGTGGCTTCATCACACGTTGTTTGCGATCCTATTCGTACTCGCAAACTCCTGCTCAACAAACGCGAGCTGGAATCGTTATTTGGCCGCGTCAGTCGTGAAGGCTACACCGTCGTCGCGCTGTCTATGTATTGGAAAAATGCCTGGAGCAAAGTCAAAATCGGCGTGGCGAAAGGCAAAAAGGATCACGATAAGCGTGACGACATCAAAGAACGTGAATGGAAGTTAGACAAAGCCCGTATCATGAAGAACGCCAATCGCTAAGCCACTGGCTTAACAACGGTAAGTTCTGGTATACTGGCGACAGTTTCTTGGGGGCTGATTCTGGATTCGACGGGATTTGCAAAGCCCAAGGTGCATGCCGAGGGGCGGTTGGCCTCGTAAAAAGCCGCAAAAAAATAGTCGCAAACGACGAAAACTACGCTTTAGCAGCTTAATAACCTGCTTAGAGCCCTCTCTCCCTAGCCTCCGCTCTTAGGACGGGGATCAAGAGAGGTCAAACCCAAAAGAGATCGTGTGGATGCCTTGCCTGGGGTTGAAGCACTAAATCTAATCAGGCTAGTTTGTTAGTGGCGTGTCTATTCGCAGCTGGCAAGCGAATGTAAAGATAGACTAAGCATGTAGTACCGACGGTAGAGTGGTTCCGGACGGGGGTTCAAATCCCCCCAGCTCCACCACATTATGATCCGGATACGTCCGGTGAAATCCAGAAAGCCCGCACGGCACAAGCCCTGCGGGCTTTTTTGTGTCCGTTATTGTCCGACGATATTCGCCTGAATCCAGAGATTATTGGTATACGAATTGGTATACGGTAGGATATATACCAAAAGGCGTATACCAATTGCATGTGTATACCAATGACAAAGGATTCCCCACATGGCACGGACAACCCGCCCCCTCACCCACACTGAAGTACAAAAAGCCAAAGCGACAGATAAAGATCTGACGTTGCATGACGGCAACGGGTTATTTCTCTTAGTCAAAACTACCGGGAAAAAGCTGTGGCGGTTCCGCTACCAGAAACCAACAACCGGCCAACGCACCATGATCGGGTTTGGCGCTTACCCGGCATTATCGCTAGCCGACGCCCGCGCAATGAGAGACGAAAAACTCTCTTTGTTAGCCAAAGGTATCGATCCACAGGAAAAAGTGGCTAAAGAAGAGGAAGAAGCGCAAATCGCGGTGGAAAGCATCTTTATTAACGTGGCGCGTAGCTGGTTCACGTTGAAACAGACGAATGTCAGCGCCGATCACGCTAAAGACATTTGGCGATCGCTGGAAAAAGACGTGCTCCCAGCAATTGAGAATATCCCGGTACAGGAAATCAAAGCCCGCACGTTGATACAGGCGTTAGAGCCGATTAAAGCCCGTGGCGCACTGGAAACCGTAAGACGTTTGGTACAGCGCATTAACGAAATCATGGTTTACGCGGTCAATACGGGGCTGATTGACGCTAACCCAGCCTCTGGCATAGGTATGGCCTTTGAACGCCCTAAAAAGCAGCATATGCCGACTATCCGGCCAGAAGAACTCCCCAAACTAATGCGCACCATTGCCATGTCTAACCTGTCCATTCCGACCCGTTGCTTATTAGAATGGCAGCTATTGACACTAATCCGCCCGGCAGAAGCCTCCGCCACAGCATGGGCAGAGATCGATATAGAGAAAAGAACGTGGAGTATTCCGGCTGAACGAATGAAAGCCAAGCGCGATCATATTGTGCCGCTCTCCAATCAGGCGCTGGAACTGCTCGACATCATGCGCCCTATCAGCGGCAACCGGGAGCACGTATTTCCCAGCCGTAATGATCCTAAAAAGCCCATGAACAGCCAGACCGCGAACGCTGCATTAAAACGCATCGGCTACGGTGGCAAACTGGTCGCACATGGTTTACGCTCGATAGCCAGTACTGCCATGAATGAAGCTGGTTTTAATCCTGATGTGATTGAGGCGGCGTTAGCTCATTGCGATAAGAACGAAGTTCGACGGGCTTATAACCGCTCAACCTATCTTGAACAGCGAAAAGAGTTGATGGATTGGTGGGGAAGCGAAATACGGAAATAAAATGATGGCCTCAATCAAGAGGCCACTACTTTAAAGTTTGTTTTTAAAAGAGACTGTAATTTAAATTGTGTAATTGCCTGTTTTTGATATGTTCACTCCAACAG